>JAIINY010000189.1:0-5995 GCA_022741625.1 Prevotella sp.
TCGCGGCAGATGATGAATCCGCAGGCATGGATACCCGTGCCACGGATGGTTCCCTCGAGCATGCGGGCATACTTGATGGTATTGCTCTCGCGAGGGTCGCTGGAGAATTCTGCCTCCTTCAGCTCCGGGGTATATTTGATGGCGTTGGCAAGGTTCATCTTCGCTCCGTCGGGCAGACGGTCGGGAATCGCCTTGCAGAGCGCATTCGCCTTATCCAAAGGCAGCTTCTCTACACGCGCCACATCCTTGATGGAGTTCTTGGTGGCCATCGAACCGTATGTAATAATGTGGGCACAGTTCTCGTGGCCGTACTTATCCATTACCCAGCGCAGCACCTTGCCTCGTCCGTCGTCATCGAAGTCGGTATCGATATCAGGCAGGTTCACACGGTCTGGGTTCAGGAAACGCTCAAACAGCAGGTCGTACTTCAAAGGGTCTATCTTGGTGATTCCCAGGCAATATGCCACTACGGAACCTGCCGCTGATCCACGGCCCGGGCCCACCATCACGCCCAACTCTTCGCGTGCCGCCCTGATGAAGTCGGACACGATGAGGAAGTAGCCCGGGAAACCCATGGTCTTCATCACGTGGAGCTCGAAGTTCACGTGCTCATCCACATTCTCGGGCAGCGGATCGCCATAAAGCTTCCTGGCTCCCTCGTAGGCGAGATGGCGCAGGTATTCTGCCTCAAACTTGATGCGGTATATCTTGTCGTAGCCGCCCAGCCGGTCGATTACCTTCTGACCTTCCTCGGGCGGCAGCTGGTTCTCTCCATTCTCATCAGTGGTAAACTCCCTGTAGAGGTCTTCTTCCGATACCTTCTGGCGCAGCTGCTCCTCGGTACCAAAGCTCTCAGGAATGGGGAAGAACGGCATGATAGGACCGTGGTCGATGCTGTAGAGCTCTACCTTGTCCAGCACCTCGAGGGTATTCGAGAGCGTCTCGGGCACATCAGCGAACACTTCGTTCATCTCCTCGCGGGTCTTGAACCACTCCTGCTTGGAGTAGCGCATGCGGTTAGGATCGTCCAGGTCCTTGCCGGTGGCGATGCAGAGCAGATGGTCGTGCGCCTCGGCAGTCTCCTTGTCCTCGAAGTGGCAGTCGTTGGTGCATACGAGCTTGATGCCGTATTCCCTGGCAAACTCGATGAGCACCTTATTCGCCCTCTGCTGCAGTTCGTAAGCCTCGCGGTTGGCGAGCAGGCTCGGATCATCGGGCACCTTGTGGCGCTGCAGCTCCAGGTAATAGTCATCGCCGAAGAGATTGTGATACCACTCGCATGCCTCACGGGCTCCGGCGATATCGCCCTTCAGGATCTTGGCTGGCACCTCGCCGGCGATACATGCCGAGCAGACGATGAGGTCTTCGTGATACTTCTCCAGGTCGGCACGGTCGGTTCGAGGACGCATGTAGTATCCATCTATCCACGAATTGCTCACCAGCTTGATGAGGTTCTTGTATCCGTTATAGTTCTTGGCGAGCACGATGAGGTGGTAGCCACTCATATCGCCCTTGTCCTTCTCGCGGTCGCCCTTGGTGCGTCGTGCCACATACATCTCGCAACCGATAATGGGCTTGAAGGGTTCGAGTCCCTCCTTCTTGCGGTCTTTGTTGACCTTTCCACAATAGTCAACCAGCTCCTTGATGCCGAACATCACACCATGATCGGTTACAGCCATACCCTTCATGCCATCCTTGATGGCCTTGTCCACCAGACGTGGAATCTTGGATTGGCCATCGAGGATGGAGTACTGTGTATGGACGTGTAAATGAACAAAATCTTCCATTTTTTGCGTTAAAATTCGTAATTTGACAACAAAGTTACTGCTAAAAGTTGATATTGCCAAAAGAAATGGGAGAAAAATTTGCAAAAACGATAAAAATGACGTATCTTTGCACCGAAAATAAAAACGTAAACCTTTCTCATGGGACAAAAAATCAAGAAACTAAAAAAGATAAGAATTCACCGTGAGGGCACCGACCAGCTGGTGTTCTGCGGTATAGCACTGGTGGCTGTCGCAGCTGTACTGTGGATGGCCTTCGACAACAAGATACCTTTTTGGGCATTCCTTGTGGTCTTCGGTGTGGTATATGGTATCGTGCTCAACTTCTACCGATGCCCGATCAGATTCCTGAACGTGGAAGATACCGAGAAACTCGTAGTAGCTCCTGCCGACGGCAAGATTGTGGTGATAGAGGAAGTAGATAATGCACCTTACTTCAACGACAAGCGACTGATGATTTCCATCTTCATGAGCCTCTGGAACGTACATGCCAACTGGTTCCCGGTGGATGGCAAGGTGAAGTTCGTTAAGCACGAGGAGGGAAAGTTCATGAAGGCATGGCTGCCTAAGGCGAGCGAGGAGAACGAGCATGCCGACACGATGATCACTACCCCTGAGGGCGTGGATGTATTGTGCCGACAGATTGCCGGTGCCGTAGCCCGCCGCATCATAACATACGCCAAGGAGGGAGAAGAGTGCTACATCGATGAGCATCTCGGATTCATCAAACTGGGTTCACGAGTGGATGTGTATCTGCCTCTCGGCACGGAAGTATGCGTGAAGATGGGACAGTCAACCACAGGTGATCAGACAATCATAGCAAAACTGAAATAAGAAAATGAGTATTAAGAAGCATATTCCAAACACGATTACCTGCTGCAACCTCATCTCAGGCTGCATCGCTACATCGTTTGCCTTCGGAGGAAATCCCGAAATGGCACTGTTGTGGATTATCATTGGAGCTGTTTTTGACTTTTTCGATGGTATGAGCGCCCGCTTGCTGCATGTTTCATCGCCTATTGGCAAGGAGCTGGACTCGCTTGCCGACGATGTGACCTTTGGCGTGGCACCCGCCACCATCGTATTCTCACAACTCTTTGTAATGGAGTATCCGGAGTTTCTGGAGCCTTTGCGCCCCTGGTTGCCATACGTAGCTTTCATCATCGCAGCTTTCTCTGCCCTGAGACTGGCGAAGTTCAACCTGGATGAGCGCCAGACTACCTCTTTCATCGGCGTACCTACGCCAGCCAATGCGCTGTTCTGGGGTTCGCTGGTAGTAAGCAGCCCCAGCTGGATTACCAACCAGAGCTGGTCGATATATCTCGTGCTGGCGCTGATTTTCATCACCAGCTTCCTGCTGGTATGCGAGTTGCCGCTGTTCGCCCTGAAGTTCAAGCAGTGGTCGTTCAAGGGCAACGAGGTGAAGTATTGCTTTGCCGGTTTCGCCATCGCCGTTCTTGCGGTATCTGTGGCTGCCGAAGGAGCAAGAGGATTCCTGGAGGGATGGTGGCCTATCATCCTGGTGTACGTCCTTCTCTCCTGGATCATGTTTCTGAAGAAAAAATAAAAATATAGGTTTTGTCATTTCCTTTTCAAGGAAAGGCGTTAATTGTTAGTATAGGCATCAGCTTTCTAACAAAGATAAAAAGATTAAGGAATAACAAAGGCTTACTTCCGGCGGGAAGTAAGCCTTATTTTTTTATATGATCTCTGATGATTAGTTGTGTACGAGTGTACCAATCTCTTCACCTTCCATCACCTTCTTCAGGTTGCCTACTACATCCATATTGAATACGTAGATAGGAAGGTCGTTCTCCTTGCACATGGTAGTAGCCGTGAGGTCCATCACCTTCAAGCCCTTGGTGTAGATTTCATCGTAGGTGATATCCTTGAACTTGGTAGCGGTAGGATCCTTCTCTGGGTCGGCGGTATAGATACCATCCACACGGGTACCCTTGAGCATCACGTCTGCCTCGATCTCGATACCACGGAGAGATGAACCGGTATCGGTAGTGAAATATGGGCTTCCTGTACCTGCTGAGAAGATGCAGATGTAGCCGTCTTCCATTGCCTCGATAGCCTTCCACTTGGTGTAGAACTCACCGATAGGCTCCATGCGGATAGCTGTAAGCACCTTGTTCTTCACGCCCAGTGCACCGAGGGCACTGCTCAGGGCGAGAGAGTTGATGACGGTAGCACACATACCCATCTGGTCGCCCTTCACACGGTCGAATCCCTTCTGGCTTCCGCTCAATCCACGGAAAATGTTACCACCACCGATCACGATACCGATCTGCACGCCCATCTCGTGAACTTCCTTAATCTGCTTAGCATAATCACTCAAGCGCTCAGGGTCGATGCCGAAGCTCTGCTTGCCCATCAGGCTCTCACCGCTCAACTTCAAAAGAATTCTTTTAAACTTTGCCATAAATATCTTGTTTAATGTTTATTGTTTCATATTTGCTGAAGGAATCAGGAACCTGATTTCGCCGAAGGCATACGACCGGATCATTCCCTTCCTGTCGTGAAGGATGAGATGGCCGTCATCTTCTACTTCCACGAAGGCACCCTCGAACTTGCCGTCGGCATCCTCGTACCAGTGGAATCCCTTGCGGCGGTAGAGCGAGAGATGATAGATGCCCGAAACATCCATATAGTCGGCACGGCGGAGCAGCTCATAATACTTCTTGAATGCCTCGATGATCTTCTGCAGCACCTCTTCCCTATCCACCTCGTGACCCAGAATCTGAGCCAGGGAAACCGGATTGGGCGCATCGCTGTGGAACTCGGTCTGGTTGATATTCACCCCGGTACCGAAGATGCAGCGCTTGATGCCCTTGGAATCGACAGAGGTCTCTATCAGCGTGCCGCTGATCTTCCTGTCGTTCCAATATACATCGTTCGGCCATTTCAGCGTAATGCCGTCGGTATAGGTATCCAGGGCATCCTTGACAGCGAGCGCTCCTGCCTCTGAGAGCAGGAACTGCTGGCGTACGGGCACCCAGGTAGGAGTCATCAGCATACTGAAGAGGAGGTTCTTGCCCGGTTCGCTCTCCCAGGTATGCGTGCCCTGTCCTCTACCTGCTGCCTGATAATCGGCTACAGCCACGATGAGGGTATCGTCCTCGCAGGTTTTCATTCCCTTCAGGAAGGTATTCGTAGAATCCACTTCCTGCATTCTTATGATCTTTGTTTCCATTTTCACCTTATTATATATAATAGACTGAACTTCGCAAGTACCTCCCCCCTACGCCCTGTAAGGGCAGAAGCTTTCAGGTACCAGCATCGAATCTAAAGTATCAGCATCGGATTGAAGGCATCCTTGAGATGCTGCAGACTCTTCACCTGATGTTCGCTTCCCACGATAGAGATGACATCGAAGCGCAACTCTTTATCCACCTGGCATTCCTTGACATAAGCATTGGCAGCTATGGCAAGATTCCTCATCTTGCCCCGGGTAACAGCCTCTTCGGGCTGCTGGTATTCCTCGCCGGTGCGGGTCTTCACCTCTACCACCACCAGGGTATTGCCATCGGGCGTATAGGCAAGGATATCCAGGTCGCGGCGGCCTAGCCTCCAGTCACGATCTATGATGGTATAGCCCTCATCTTCCAGATAGAGCGCTGCCTCATCTTCTCCCCATTTGCCCAAATCATTATGTTCAGCCATAGATTATTCTCTTTAGTTTACCTCTGGCGGCATCATTTTCCGCCCAAAAGGCACTATTACTATGCAAAAATAATACTTTTCTTTCATCCATCAAAGTTTTTTATGTATTTTTGCACAAAAATAGAAAAAGAGAAATCATAAAGAATGGAAATATGGAAGACAATCTGAAAAAAGACGAAGAATATATGCGCCGTGCGCTGATGGAGGCGCAGGCGGCATTCGACGAAGACGAGATTCCGGTAGGTGCCGTCATCGTTTGCAGGGACCGCATCATCTCGAGAGCCCACAATCTTACGGAGATGCTTACCGATGTTACCGCCCATGCCGAGATGCAGGCGATTACATCCGGAGCGAACATGCTAGGCGGAAAATACCTGAAAGACTGTACCCTCTATGTCACCGTAGAGCCGTGCGTGATGTGCGCCGGAGCCTTGGGATGGTCGCAGATCAGCCGCGTGGTGTATGGCGCCGGAGATGAAAAAAGGGGCTATACCAAATATGCGCCCCAAGCGCTGCATCCTAAGACAACAGTTACATCGGGC
>JAIINY010000005.1:0-28012 GCA_022741625.1 Prevotella sp.
GAACAACGTAATGAAATCCTGCAGGCGGTGGCGGATGCTATCATCGCAGAGACTCCTGCGCTCCTTGTAGCGAACGCAGAAGACTTGGCGAAGATGGACAAGGCGAACCCGCTCTACGACCGATTGCAACTCACCGAGCAGCGACTCCAGAATATTGCTTCGGATATGCGACACGTCAGTACACTGCCATCACCGCTCGGAAGAGTTCTCAAAGACAAAACACTCGAAAATGGTTTGCACCTGCAGCGAGTTGCCGTTCCTTTCGGAGTTATCGGTATGATTTATGAAGCCCGTCCTAACGTGACCTACGATGTTTTTTCTCTCTGTTTCAAGAGCGGAAATGCTTGCGTATTGAAAGGCGGAAGGGATGCAAACGCCTCAAACTCAGCAGGTATCGAACTTATCCACAGGGTGTTGATAAAGCATGGCGTGGATCCAAATGTATGTACGCTCCTCCCTGCTACCCATGAGGCTACCGGCGAAATGCTGAATGCCGTGGGCTATATCGACCTCTGTATTCCTCGTGGCGGAAAGAAGCTCATCAACTTCGTGCGTGATACTGCCAAAGTACCGGTTATAGAGACCGGAGCCGGCGTGGTACACTGCTACTTCGACAAGGATGGCGATCTGGAGATGGGCAAGCGCATCATCACCAATGCCAAGTGCCGAAGAGTGAGCGTATGCAATGCACTCGACTGTCTGCTGATTCACGAAAACAGATTAAGCGACCTTCCTGCCCTCTGCGAAGGTCTCGCCGAGAAGCAGACCAAAATTCATGCTGATGCCAAGGCTTATGAAGCCTTAAAGGGACACTATCCTGATACCTTATTATATAAGGCAGAGGAAAGCGAAGCGAAGATGAAGGAGGCAGGTTTGCTGACTGCGGATTGCAAATCCGCAGACTCAACAGAAGCAGATGCTAATATGAAGAGCATCTGGAACACAGAATGGCTCAGCATGCAGATGGGTATCAAGACCGTAGCTTCGGAAGATGAGGCGCTCGACCATATCGCTACCTACGGAAGCGGACACAGCGAGAGCATCGTTTCCAATGATGAAGCTGCCCAGAAGAAGTTCCAGGCATTGGTAGATGCAGCCTGCGTTTATGTAAACGCTCCTACCAGCTTTACCGATGGTGCACAGTTCGGATTGGGCACAGAGATTGGCATCAGTACCCAGAAGCTCGGAGCCCGCGGACCAATGGCACTCGAAGAGATTACCACCTACAAGTGGTTGATTACAGGTCAGGGACAGACAAGAGCCTAACAAGACCCGCTCCGTACCTGCTCCGTACCCTCTCCGTACCAAGTCTTAGTTTCTGCCATGTTTGCAAGATTTGCATGCAAACTTTGCAAACATCAAGATTCTAGAAGAAAGATTCAAGAGCAATATATATTAGAAATAACAAATAAAAAACGAAATAACAATGAAGACATTCTTTAATGTTGAAGACCTTGGCGACTTGAAAGCAGCACTCGCCGAGGCACAGGAAGTGAAAGCAAACCGTTTCGGTTATCAGGAGTTAGGCAAGAACAAAACCTTGCTGATGATATTCTTCAATAACAGTCTCCGTACCCGACTGAGTACACAGAAGGCTGCGATGAACCTGGGCATGAATGTAATCGTGCTCGACGTGAACGCAGGTGCCTGGAAACTGGAGACAGAGCGTGGCGTTATTATGGATGGCGACAAGAGTGAGCACCTGCTGGAGGCAATCCCAGTAATGGGTAGCTTCTGCGACCTTATCGGTGTGCGCAGCTTTGCCGGTTTGAAAGACCGCGACTACGATTATGCCGAGACCATCGTCAACCAGTTTGTGAAGTACAGCGGTCGCCCAGTCTTCGCTATGGAGACAGCCACCGTTCACCCACTCCAGGCATTCGCCGACCTCATCACCATCGAGGAGCACAAGAAGGTGGCTCGTCCAAAGGTAGTCCTGACCTGGGCTCCTCACTGCCGTGCCTTGCCTCAGGCTGTTCCTAACTCATTCGCTCAGTGGATGAACGCAGCCGATGTTGATTTCGTGGTTACTCACCCAGAGGGCTATGAGCTTGATCCTAAGTTCGTTGGCAATGCCAAAGTGGAGTACGACCAGAAGAAGGCTCTGGAAGGTGCAGACTTCGTTTATGCCAAGAACTGGAGCTGTCCGGGTGTGAAAGACCCAGCACAGTATGGTGAGATTCTGAGCAAGGATATGAGCTGGACTATCGACGAGGAGCACATGAGCTGGACCAATGACGGTTGCTTCATGCACTGTCTGCCAGTACGCCGTGGACTGATTGTTACCGATGATGTCATCGAGAGCAAGAACAGTCTGGTGATTCCAGAGGCAGCCAACCGTGAGATTTCAGCCGAGGTTGTCATCAAGCGTATGCTCGAATCACTCTAAAGCAGGAAATAAGAAAAAGATAGGGGGAAGTAAAGGAAAACAAGCCTTTACTTCCCTCTTTTCCGTTCTATCCAGCCTGTTCCTATCCCCATATCTCGGTATTTTTATCTTTTCATCCTGTCTATATTCTTATATCTCAGATATTATCCGTACCTTTGCTGGCGAAAAAAGAAAAACAAGATGGACAAATACATAATACTATCACCAGAAGCTAAGGGTTCATTCAATGATCGCCTTAACTTTCTGTATCTAAAACTAGGTAACATTCTCGATACAGAGAAACTGGAAAATCGTACCTTGCAATATTGTAAGGTATTCCTCAGCGACTCCCAGAACCAGATAAAAGAGTTAGAAGAATCTCTCCTTTATCAGGAGTTTCTGAAAGGCGCAAACCTCACTATCGTGGAACAGACTCCACTGAATGGCAGCAAAGTGAGCCTGCTGATCAAGACTACGGATGAAGCTACACCTATCTTATTCCACAGTCTTCGTCTTACAGAAGAGGAAGCAAAGGGAAAGGATTCGTACGAGCAGACCCATTTTCTCTTCAATAAATATCTGAAGACTATTGAAGGTACGGATATGACCATGGAACGCAACCTGGTTCGCACCTGGATATACGTCACCAACATCGATGTAAACTATCAAGGCGTAGTAGAAGCCCGCAATGACCTCTTCGACCAAGAAGGATTGACTGCCGACACCCACTACATTGCCAGCACGGGTATCGGTGGTGCCACTCCGGTACGCCACGCAGCTGTAGCCATCGACTTCCTCACCATCCCCCATATCAAGGAAGAGGACAAGAAGTATCTTCAGGCACTCGATCATCTGAATCCTACCCATGAATATGGAGTAGCCTTCGAACGAGGAACCCGGCTTACGCTACCTACCCATACTCTCCATCCAGAAGGAAGTCAGCAGTTCAAGCAACAATACTTCATCTCCGGTACAGCCAGTATCGACAAGCATGGAGATGTGGTCTATGAAGGAGACATTGTGCGCCAGACCGGCAGACTGCTTGAGAACATCGGCGCCCTGCTGAAAGATGGCGATGCCACGATGAATGATATCCAATACTTCATCATCTATCTGCGCGACATCTCCGACTATCATACGGTTGACAAACTGATGCAGCAGTTTTATCCCCAGATTCCCCGCATCATCGTGGAGGCTAAAGTATGCCGCCCCGGCTGGTTGATAGAAATGGAATGCATTGCTGAGAAGGAATTATGTTCTACAGAATAAGGAATTATAAAGATTCCGTTATCTAACCTTTGTCGGAATCCTCTTATCACTCATGATTTCATTTCCTGCCGCACGGGCATCCAGCTCTACTGGCTTCGAAGTGAAATCAGGGGTGTTATAGGAATCCAGCAACTCGTCGTAGTACTTCTTCGGATTGCGCTGAGGCAAAAGGAACGGCTTGCTTACATTGCCCTTGTCATCGATGCAGGCAAGATAAAGACGGGTATAGAGACCGTCACCACGGCGGGATGTAAAGACAAACCAATGGGAATCCCTACTCCAGTTGTGCCAGCTATCTGTATTCCTGCTATTGGCAGCAGTCATAGGTCGAGCCTGTCCCGTCTTCAAATCCAGCAACCAGTTATCCGCTTCCTTATGCCAGATAGGAAAACAGCCATAATCACTCATCGTAAACATGATGTACCTGCCATCATACGAAGGACGTGGATGGGTGGCACTCTTGCCCAGTTCACGGGCATTGAAGATGGTATCCACCTGGTTGCCAAACTTACCCGTAGCCGCATCGAAACCAATCTTGCAGATATTATACTTGATGTCCTTGTAACCGCTTGGAATAGGCTCTGCCGTAGAAGAGCAGAAGTAGAGCGTCTTGCCATCAGGCGAGAATACCGGATAAGTCTCGTAATGGTCTTTCGTCATCAGGAGAGAATCCAATATCAGTTCATGGGTTGTTGGCTCATAGACAAAGACATCCGATGCCTGGTCGAAGACTTCGATGCGCTCATCCTTCACGGCATGGAAACTCTGATGAGTGGTATTGGTGCTATAAGCACAATACTTGCCCGATGGATGCCAATAAGGATAAACCATCGAACCCTTCAGGGAATCATTCTTCGCCTTCAGCCACTCCCGCTTTCCGTTCAGAGAAACCAAGGTTGCGCCATGGTCACCACGCACATGGAAGGTAAACTGGTCGGGATTGGTTCTGTTTGCCGTATGACAGTTGAGACAGGCACCCGGTGCTGCCGTATTCTCAAGGATTGCCGTTTCCTCGAAATTACTCAAGTTGCGCTGATAGATGCCCAACTTGCCATACACCTCATAACCAGGGGCGATGCGACGGTAAGTAAGTCCCCAGTCGTTCAGCTCGTATGGGCTTACATATATATCGAAGTCCTGATACTTGAACCTTTCACCATTTTTCAATACAAACACAGAGACGGTGAGTTTTCCGCCCTTATTTTTTCTCAAGAAGTCGTGCCACTCCTCTACATCAAAGTCCGCATACTCTTTTCCGAAAGAAGAGATTTCCTCGATGGTCTTCGATCCTGCCACACTCACTAACATTTCATCTACATCGTCATCCGTCATATTGAAATTAAGCGGAGCGATGTTGACAGGAACTGTAACCCCGATGTAATCAGGGAAGATTTCAGGCAATTGTTTGATTTCTTTTGCCTCACTCCATGGTGAAGGATAGCAACAGGAATCGAGAGTAGCCATCCCCATCACAACCAACAGGACACACAACAGATATTTGATTGTTTTCATATCATTCCAGTATTATTATTCTACATTCTAATAAACCTCTTTCATTCCCTCCTTCTTCTTAGAAGCCTTATCAGCCCCTTGCACCATCACATAGTGCCAGGCATTAGATACATACGGCTGCTGATCAAGCTGAGGATTCTTCGGATTCTGCATATAGAGCTGAATGAAGTTGAGCGTATTGTTCACGTTCTGTGCATCCACACTATATGGGATGGTACGCGGATCGCTATGCGTCTTCATCCAGTTGCCGATGAGAATCTCCTGGAAGGAACGTGGAATATGGTCATAACCCACGAATCTACCCAACGGATAATACTGCACGAACTTCTCCATATCACGCTGCAGGAGTTCGTAGCACATCAGGTATTCGTATGCCATCCTGTTATGGTTATCATTCAGGAAGAGCAAGCCCAACATCTGGTCCATCTCCCGGTCGCTAAAGAGGAAGTCCTGCTTTTTCTCGCGATATTTACGCAGCTTGCCATAGATAGGATGCCGGTTGATAGCCTTCTCATTACCCAGCAGCGCCATGGTCTGGTTAGCCCAATTGCTATAGAAGAGCGTCTTCTGCAGTCGGCGGAGCAGCTTGGCAGCTATCTGATAGTTGCCGTTGATGATTTCGCACTCTATAATCCTGCGGGTCAAGCGGGCACTCTTGCGATAATTCGGTATCGCTTCCTGCGCCTCGAACATATATCTTTCGGCATCATTCACCATTCCCAGACGGAAGAAGATTTCTGCAGTAGATACCGGTGAAATCATATCGCGTGTAAAGGTAGGAAACAAGCCCTCGCCTCCATTCTGATAGAACTCGAAAAGGCGGTCGGCAAGCATACCTTTCTGGCTCAAGGCAAGATTCACACACGATACACTGAACGGTGTGGTTGCCGGCTTCTTCTCTGCCTTCTCTATAATCTTATCCCACTGTTCAGTGCGAACCAGGAAATCATAATCTATCAGGTCGTAGGTCATTTCATCAAAAGATGCCTTGATACCAAACCATGAAGCCACCATCACCAATACATAGCTCAACACTATGACCACTTTGGATTGCTGCAACTTCTGCAAGGATTTCCGGTGGCATGGAATCATCCCCAGGAAAGGAATCACTACAGCCCATACCATCACAACAAAAGGCAACGGAGATACTGCACCCGGATAGCGATAATAATTAAGTCCGGCTAAGATGCGATACATCGGATACTGCAGAGTCTGCGTGCTCAGCAGAATCCAGGCTATGGTAAGCACAAGGATGCAGACTGAATAGCCTATTCCGGAAAGGATACTGTCCTTCTGTTGCGCATTCTTCAGCGTATCACCTATCATCAGGGCGGCATAAAGGAATACCACCGGACCCAGGAACCAATAAACCAATGCCGTGCTTACCAGTTCGAACACCACCTTCACCAACCGGTTGTGGAATCGGTTGTGAATCCATCCCATCAGCAGAGCTCCGAAAAGTGCAACCACAAAAGAAAGCAGGATGTTCTGGTCGCCCATGGCGCACCACAGGGCGATGCTTGGAAGGAAACTCAGGAGATAGCCCGGGAAATCATGCTTGGCTCCATATTGCTTCATCAGTCCCCATACGGCAGTCTGAATGCCTATCAGGAGCAGTCCGATGAAGGCGCCACCCAATACTGGCATATAGTAGAACTGTACCAGAAACTCACTGATATAGTCAGCCAATCCTCCTGGCAGCACAATGCGCTCCAGGAAATAGTTGGTATCAAAGAGAAACATCTGATACTGTTCCTGAAAGCAGAGCCCTGCCATATAAGGCACAGCCCAGAACAGCATCACTGCCACGCCGAAGAGCAACGACAACAGCGGTTTCCAAGTTTTAGTGATCAAATTATTCATTTTTTTATCAGGTATTAATTTTAATTTCCATTTTCATTTCTCCTTTCACAGCTACGCTAAACTTCTATGGCTCAATACGTTTAGTGTGAAGGGAGATTCCATTGTCTTTATTGTCTTCATTGCCTTTATTGTCTTTTGCCAGGAAATAGATAGGAGCATTTATTGCCCCCTCCTTTACCAGAAGCCCTTTCTCGGTAAAATGCTTCAACCATTTCAAGGCTGTCTGCTGGCGCAGGGAGAAATGATATTCCATGTCGCGTCGGCAAATATAGTCATGCTCTTTTATGAAAGCCACAATCTTATCCCACAACTGTTCTTCGGTGTATCTGCGAGACTTCGTGGTGTATTTAGAGCGTTCGAACCTTACATTTCTACCCACCTCGTTCAGTAATTCGGCAGTAGGCTTGAAGTTGATGTTACGCAAGCGGATATTATTGCCCGTCACCTTATCCATGGATTTACCTTCCGGCAACTCCGTTGTAACAGACAGCGAGAGATAGCCTATTTGTGGAAGATAGAAACGGGCGCCCTGAGAGAGCTCGGTCACGATAAGATCGTGCAGCGATGTCATTACAGCCTGCACATCACCCCTGGTAAGCGAACATGCTTGCTCTATATGCTGCTCTATCTGCTTACTGGTCATCGGTTCGTGGTCACGCAACCGGACAAATTTCTGTTCTCCACCTTCGCCCTTCGAGTTATGGATGGAATGGATTTCATACTTTATTGCCATAGTTTAGTATTATTAGCTGTTATCACAAGTATGTTATAAGGTGCTAAGTACTAATGATATAAGCTTGAAGTTGCTGGACTTTCCGACGTGCGTCGAACGATGCACGTGCTCACATCGAACGCCGCACGCTCTTACTTCGTTCGATGCACGTACTCACACCGTTCGGTGTGAGTCGCAAAGTTGACCTGTTATAAGCTCTCAGTTGTACAAACATACCCTGCTAAACCTACTTGTCTTACTGCATACAAAAGTACAATAAAAACTCGTAAACACCAAATCTTTTCAGCAATTATACTAGAAAGTACAGAAGAAAAGCAAAAAAGGTCAAATTCTCCTTAGAAAAGGTAAGAAAAAGCCCCGACTGCGGAACGGCAGTCGGAGCTTAGCCATCATATTATTTAATAAATCTGTTTCATTCCTTCATTAAATCAGCCATTAAATCATCCACGTTATCAAATACGTTTTTCTTTGCCCATTCTTCACCTCGCTTATATGCTTCTAAGTGAGTCTGGGCTTCATGAAGTACGGATTTATCTCTTAATTCTGTCATATACTCTACCTCCTTTATTATTTTATTCTTTTGACTTCTGCTATTATCTTCTGTTTCATCACATCCCAAGATGTAGAGTTCAACATCTTAGGCATAGGCTGCTGTTCTGCATCATCGAAATAGGTTAAGCTCATTAAAGCCCTAAAGAAGCTATACTCCGGGTACTTTTGTTTATAGAATTCCAGCAATTCAGAAAGTTTAAAATGCGTCAAAAGGAAATATACATCTACAAAATCCTTACGAGTTCCACGCCCTTCAATAGCATTAACTTTCATCGCGGCAATATCCTGAGGAGATGCTAATCTTAGACCATCTTCTATCACCGCAGGAGTCAACCACGGATAACAGCTATAATGAACAAAATCGACCTTGATTCCATCTACTACATAAATTCTAATGGTCTCCGTTTCTTTCAAAACCGTAACTTTCCCATATTGAGACAAGATATTCTTTGTTTCCGATTTTTCACACTTCAAATCTCCAAAGAAATCTAAATCTATAGACTGTCTATGACCATATTGTAAAGCTAATGCAGTGCCACCAACCAACCGCATAGCAGAAAAGGCTGATTCTTGCATCAGTGATTTCAAGAGTTCCAAAGTGTGGAATTCAATTGTATCGTATGATAACATCTGTAATCCTCCTTTCTTGTATTAGTAATTGCACAAATGTATGATAAGCATACAGGATCTAACGTACGCATATTCTTGCATACGTCCGCTATTTTTTCCAATCCATAATATTTTAAAATAATGTTCCAATCACTCCATTGACCATACTCCAAGACTCTTTGTACAAAGAAAGAAGGATATGTATCCATATCAAGTTTGGATTTATCTACATCCCAAAACAGAACAGGAGACAACTGGTTGATATATTTTTCTTTATCCATACAATTATACATAAATCTTTAACCACTGCAAATTTACGACTAATTATCGTAACCGCCAAACATTTCGGATAATATTTCTGCATCGGGCACACAGAAAAAGCCCCGACTGTATCACTACAGCCGAGGCTTAGCCTAATTTTATGTTTTAATCACAACGATTTATCACATACCTATTTAGCCTTTTTCTTGAAGACATAGAACCATGCACAACCATTCTCAGGCATCTCTGCCGCCGTTAAGACAAGTTTATCATCGCTGGCTACCAATACATAATACTTCTGGAATGCAACATTGCCACCATTCACGTTTACACCCATAGGGATAACGAAGTTGTCATTGGTTGCAGTTGGGAATGAGATAGTACCCTTATCCCAGGTTGGATCCTTGTGATCCAATACACTGACAGATATAGGAAGCTTGACGCCATCAGAACCGATAGCCTGCTTGTTATTGATGTCGATAGTGAACCATGCACCGCTACCGTTACGGGCAACGCCACCAGCCTTCTGACCAGCCTGACCATCAATATCAGCACCATAGTTTACAGCCCACCACTGAGGCTTGTTTCCACTACCGAAAGGACCATTGCCCCATACAGCACCGGCAGCTTCGTTCCATTCCCAGGTAGTAGTTCCATCACCATCTTCGCCACCAGCGAGATATTCAAGAAGTTCTGGCTTGGTAGTCAAAGACTCAACATCGAAAGAACCAGCATTGTAAGTCTCCTGAGTGCCATCAGCCTTGGTATAAGTCAAGGTAATATTAAACTTACCTTCCTCAACAACCATCAGCTGATCGCCATTCAGAGTAGCTGTACCAGCAGCCTCATTGGTGCCTTCCTTGGTAATAGCCCAGTCAGAAAGCACGCCGTTACCATTCTCTACAGTGAAGACATTACCCTTCTTGCCTTCCTTGACCTCCTGAATAACCTTTACCTTGCCTGCATCAAAAGCAGTACCGAACTGTACAGGCTGACCAGCGAACTCGCCTACAGTAGAAGTATAATTACCCTCAGAACCAGTTACGCAGAGACGCTTCTGAAGTTCTGCAGAGAGATAAGTAATCTCATCCACATTCACCGTGAAGTCCTTGGTAAAGTCAACAGCCACGTTCTTGCAGTGCATAGTAATGGTATTGGCACCTACCTTGGTAACATAGATGGTATCGTATGCCTTGGAAGAAGTTACCGCACCTTCAGCCAACTGGTCAACCGACCACTGGCTTGTGATAGGAGAATGATTCTCGATGATGATACGGTTGCTATTCTTACCATTCACCTGAACAGGTGTTACCTTCGCCTCTACGCTCTCAGCTGTTACATTCTCAGAAAATCCTGTGCTGCCAGAATCGGTAGAAGGATCACAAGAAGTATAAAGCAATGTCAGCATAGACAATGCAAAAAATATCTTTTTCATATACTTATTCATTTAAAAGATTAAAGAATTGATTACTTCCAGCCCTGATATTCAGAATCAGCACCAGTCCAACCTTCATTCTGTTTTACGGTACCCAAAGCTACCTGAGTCTCAGGCATTTTCTGGAAGCCGGCAGTAGCATTATAACGAGCAGTATAACCCCCATTGTGTGGAGTATTCGTATCAGGCTGTCCGCAATAATAGATAGCAACACCATTCTGCTTCTCAAGAGCAGCTGCGGCAATATGCCAACGACGAAGGTCGTTCCAGCGGGTACCCTCGCAAGCCAACTCCCAACGGCGCTCGTTTCTCAAAGCTTCCTCTGAATAAGCACCAATCGGTTTCAAACCTGCACGCTTACGCACCTCATTGATACCAGCCACATCCTTCTTCAACTCACTCTGCATCAACAAGACATCTGCGAAACGGATGAGTACCAGATCGTGGATATTATTCAACTGCATATTCTCCTTTCCCGAAGTATCCCAGTTGCCTGGGTACATCACATTCTCGAAAGTACAAGAATAGCCATCCTCCAACTGATCATTCTTACAGGTAACAGGAGCCCACTTCTTGGCATAAAAATCAGTTTCCTGAACAAAGTCTGCCCAACCACCTTTCTTATATGTCTCTACCTTAGACCAGTCCTGGATAGAAGCATCACGGCGTACATCATTAGGCTCGGCAGCAGCCCAATCCTTTACCAGATTTGGAGCTACAGGACCAGAACCCCAACCCTGACCGAATGGGAAGGTGTTGCCATAAGCCTGACCGCCACGAACACCAAAGTAAAGTGCATAGCCATTGGCATAACCAATCGTTGTACTCCAGGAAGCGAACTTATTGAACTTGATAGAGAACAAAGTCTCTGGGTTCTGAGAAGCATCATCCTCAACCCACTTGAAGCCCTGACCCTTGGTATAATTATAATCCTCTACAGTACATCTGTTGGTATAAGCCCAGAGATTCTGATACTTATCCACCAACTTGCGACCAGAGTTAGCCACACAGTCATCAATGGCTGTAATGACATCATCCTTAGACAGGGAAGTTCCATCAGGAAGCTCCACAGAAGTCAGAGGATTATAAGTTGTGCTGGTCAGATCAGCCAATGTAGAACCATTGCCAAAGAAACCAGAATAGAACAACCATGCACGACCCAGCAGAGCCTCAGCAGCATACTTATCAATATGACCATCAGTGCTCTTTGCAGCAGGCAAGAGATCGACAGCATCACGAAGATCCATCAGAATCTGCTTCCAAGGGTCTTCAATATTACCTTGGGTGATAGCCTCAGAACCTGGCTTCAGACGCATAGGTACATTTCCGTACATAGAAGCCAACTCATAATAATAGAAGGCACGCAGGAACTTAGCCTGTCCCATCAATGAGTTCTTGGTATCCTCATCCATGGAAGTATTAGGAAGTGCCTCAATCAAGGTATTGGCACGGTTGATACCCTTGTAACGAGCCTCATAGAATATGTTGGTCATATCGGCATTGTAGTTACAGAGCAAATCATCTGCCTGCATCAACTTATCGTTGACACCACCACCACCGAGCATATCATCACTAGCCAACTGGGCATAGTAAAGGAAACTCATCTGAGGGTCTGCACAAACCTGGTTCAAATTCTGGTAAACACCAGCCAATACAGCCTCACCATCCTCCTTGGAAACAGGGAAGGTACTGGTAGATAACTCGCCTACATTCTGCACATCATTGATGTCGCAGGATGCCAAGCTAAGCACCGCCATGGCTGAAGCCAAAAATATATTTAACTTTTTCATTGTGAATTCAATTTTAGATTAGAACTTTACATTTACACCAACCATATAGGTACGAGGCTGAGGATAGTTACCTACATCAACACCTGTTACCCATGAGTCTGAGCCGATAGCAGTACCATTCTCTGGATCCATACCCTTATAACCGGTAATGGTAAAGAGGTTCTGGGCAGCGAAATAGAGACGGAGCTGCTGGAATGGGCTGTTCTTCCAGATCTTGGTGAAATCGTAACCCACGGTCAGATTCTGAAGACGGAAGTAGCTGGCATTCTCAATGTAAATATCAGAAACGGTCTGCCAGTTTGGACCTGCATTCATGTGGGCGAGCAAAGGATACTTGTTGGAAGTTCCCTCACCATGCCAGTAGTCATACACCTCTGTAGTGAAGTTCTCGTACTCACCATCGGTGAACTTACGGAATGAACGAGCCACCTGCTGGCCGAATGCACCAAAACCTGTAACAGAAAGGTCGAAGCCCTTGTAAGATGCACCGAGAGTGATACCCATGGTTACATCTGGATGTGGATCGCCAAGTTCTGTCTTATCGTCATCATTGACAACACCATCGCCATTTACATCCACAAACTTCAAGTCACCTGGCTTGATACCGGTACCCTGCTTAGAGTTAGCGGCATTGCCCTTGCAGTTTTTGTCAAGGTAAGCCTGAACGTCTGCCTCATTCTGCATCACACCTTCTGTCTTGTAGCCCCAGAAGTAGCCGATAGGATGACCTTCCTCGAAACGAGCCATATAACCGGTATTCTGAGCCAAGAGGTCATTACCACCATTGTTGTATGTCTGGTTAGACTTCACCTCTGTTACCTCGTTGTGGTTGTAAGCCATGTTCCAACCTACGTTGTACTGGAAGTCCTTACCAATCTTGTCATTCCAAGAGAGAGAAAGTTCAATACCCTTGTTCTCTACAGTACCTGCATTCTTCATCTGGGTAGAGAAACCTGTTGTTGGATCTACAGGAACCGCAACCAGCAAGTCCTTGGTCTTCTTGTTATACCAATCCAAGGTGAAGCCCAGGCGTCCACTCAGGAAACGGGCATCCAAACCGATGTTCAACTGCTCAGAAGTCTCCCAAGTCAAATCCTCATTAGGCAGACGTGAAGGAGCTGCACCGGAAACATACTGATCAGGATTACCATTGAAGGTATAATAGCTACTTGTATCGAATGCGAAAGCACCCTGCCACTGGAAGTTGTTAATGGTCTGTGCATTACCATTCTGACCCCAACCAGCGCGAAGCTTCAGGAAGTCGAGCCATGATACTGTCTTAGCCATGAACTTCTCGTTTGAGATAACCCAACCGGCAGATACAGATGGGAAATAACCCCAACGCTGACCTGGAGCGAACTTAGAGTTACCATCGGCACGCATAATGGCAGAAAGCATGTATTTCTCATCGAAGTTATAGTTGATACGACCGAAGTAAGACATGCCGCGAGAATCATCACAAGGTGTACCTGTAACGGCAGCAGCATTGTTATTCTTCATATAGGACATATAAGCATGAGTCATATCACCGAACACCGAATTAGAAGCAGTAGCATTCAAAGAGAAGCCGAAGTCTGGACGACTCTCGCTATACTCTGTACCTACCAGAACATCAAAGTTATGCTTCTTCTGCAGATCAAACTTATAGCTCAAGGTGTTGGTTGTACTCCATCCCCAGCTTGTGCTCATATTATTTGTAGCCTTATCCTCTGTGCGGAAGTACTCGGGATTGGTTCTGTTGGCATCAAATACAGGGAGGAATGCACGCCAGGTAGATGTTCCCTGATAATAGTTCAACTGTCCACGGTAAACCAGATTCTTGATTGGCTGGATCTCCAGATAACCCGTAGCATGCAGATTTTGGTTGATACTCTTGTTATGACCTGACTGCTGGTTCAACATTTTATAGACTGGGTTTACAGAATAAGAGTTATAATTATCAACCCAGTTCTTCAAATCCTCAGCCTTGGTATAGCTGCCATCGGCATTATACATAGGGATAGCAGGGTTAGCACGGAGCATGTTAGAAAGCTCATTGCTATACTGGCCACCAATCTGGATACCCTGATTCTGCTTGTGCTGATAGTAGATATTCTCACCAATCTTTACAACATCCATGCCCTTGTCGTTGCGATAGATGACATGCTCTGAATTGATACGGAAGGTGAAACGGCGGTAGTCTGACTTAACAACATTGCCAAACACACCATCCTGATACTGATAACCGGCACCCATAGAGAAGGTAGAACGGTCGGAACCACCAGTAACGTTCAGAGAATGACTCGTTGTAACGGCATTCTTGTTGCGGATTGCCTCTACCCAGTTGGTTCCCTCGTTAGAACCATCCATATAAGAGTTGTAGAGGTCCTCGCCCATAATGCTCTTCCAATCGTAGCCACTTTCACCACTGTTGAAACGCACCTGATCCATTACCTCCATATACTGCTTGGCATTCAGCATCTTTGGCATGCGATATACATTAGACCAACCAACGTTGGCATCGTAAGATACCTGGATCTTACCCTGTTTACCCTGCTTGGTAGTTACAAGGATAACACCATTGGCTGCAGCAGAACCATAGATGGCACAGGATGCGGCATCCTTCAAAACGTCGATACGCTCGATGTCGGCAGGGTTCAAGTTGTTGATATCACCTGCTACACCATCAATAATATAAAGAGGAGCTGTGTTGCCGTTGGTACCGGCACCACGGATAGAAATCTTAAAGCCATCACCAGGCTGACCGGAAGCCGCCTGAATGTTTACACCAGGAGTCTGGCTCTGCAAGGCGCCCAACACCTGAGTGGTATTCATCTTCTGAATATCATCACCCTTCACCTCGATGGTAGAACCGGTAACGAGCTTCTTCTTCTGAACACCATAACCTACGACAACAACTTCTTCGAGAGTCTTGTCGTCTGTCTTCATTGTGACGTTTAAATTAGACTGATTACCTACAACAATTTCCTGCTTCTGGTAACCGATATAAGTAATAACAATAGTAGCACCAGGCTTCACGTTCAATGAGAAGTTACCATCCAAGTCGGTAACTGTACCATTTCCGGCATTACCTTTCTCTACTACACTTGCACCGATGATAGGACCTTCTGCGTCACTTACATTACCGGTAACCTTCTTAGACTGCTGTACTGAGTTAACAGCAGAATTTGGAGATGTTGCCAAAGCTTCAGTTGTGTAACTCAAGCCTAAGGATGCCAACGCTCCAACAAGCAGCACTGATTTTCTTAAGTTTAGATTCATACTTATGTACTTTCTAGGTTTGAATAGAATAAACATTACTTAATTGACTAGCAAATAGCCACACACTCTTGTCTCCCTGCAACTACCAGCTGCACGGAAACAATCCTTCTTTCATTTTAAGCTGAATTGATACTCATAGGTCATTACTTTTTATTTTTTTATTTTGTTAGTTTGTTATTTTAGCTGTATTTCCGGCGAAACGATGTGGGTGTATCTTATAGTGGTATCGTTCACATTCATATCACCGCTGCAAAAGTACAATACTTTTTCGAAAAAGGGTGATACTTTTTTGCTCAATTCGTGTATTTTTCGTAAGAAAGGTTATTTTTTTAATAAAAAGTCGATAAACACGAAAGATTTATTAACTTTCGTGTTTACCGTACACTTAACATTTTAACAGTATTAATGGTACATTTTTGCACATAGAGCAATAAAGTATCATTATTTTGCGTCCTTCACCTACTTTGTCGCAAGGAAATTGCGCACAGGATTGGCATACATTGCTAAAATCTTCTCCTTCAGGAAGGCTTCATCCTTGTCTGGAAGCTGAATCTTTGCCAACTGTCCTGCGATATATTTCTCGAAGCGAGCCTTATCTTCCGGTGTATATTCAGAAGCATGAGCCTCGGTATTCTCCAAGAGATCGAGCGCCACATAATTGCCTGGATAGAGACGGTAGTGGCTATGTATCTCGTGATCAAGATGGGCAGCAATGGTATTGAAGAGTTCCTGCTTCGGTATCTCTGGGTCGAGGGTATCCAGATACTCATCGATACATGGGGCTGCATGATAATGCACATGTCCCTTGTAACCGAAGATACCGGTCTGCATGCTTACGAGATCATCCATAGGTCCCTTCTTCCATCCTTCCACATCACGCTTCTGCTGATACTCCTTAGCCTTGAGGAAGTCGCAAGGATCGTACTCATAGCTGATAGACAGCGGTACGAGATGAAGCTGCTTCAATCGTTCGACAATACTACCTTCACCGCCCATCGCCATCATCTGGAGGATGCTCTTCTGGGTACGGTCATCGCTATCCTTGGCTCTACCCTCTCGCTGGGCAATCCAGATATTCTCGTTCTTCTCCTTAATGGCGAAATGCATGTAATCGGAAAGACGTTTGCTTGACATCAGCATCTGGCGCATGCTCAGGGCACGCTCCACGATAAACGCCTTGTTGACACGTACCAGGTCCTTCACCCAAGGAAGCGACAGGAGGTTATCTCCGATAGCAATCTCGCAGGTGGTCTTGAAGCCATTGTCGATAAGCATTACATCGAGGATAGCTGAATCGAGCACGATATCACGATGGTTACTGATGAAGGTATAGTTGCGGGTATTATCGATGGCTGCGCAATCCATCTCACAACCCGTTGCAGCCTTCTTCAGGATGCCTTGAACAAAATCGTAGGCGAAAGCCAACTGGAAGTCGAGATTGGTCTTGCAAGCCTTCAACTTCTGGGCAATCATCTCAAAAGGAACTTGTGGATAAAGATAAGCAAGTACTTGCTTGAACTGATCGTTTGAAAGCAAACGGTCGAACACCTCAGGAAGGTCTTCCGGCTCCCAAGGTCGAATGGTATCAAATTCTTGAGGGATCTTCATAATATATACCTTTTTAATATATACCTTTTAATATATATGGCTCTGCGAGAAAGTCGCAGAACCATATATGTGATTTATAAATTCTAGAACTGATTCTCCACGATGTCGCTGAGCACGTCCTTGATGTCAAGGCCTGCAGCGCGGACCTGCTGAGGAATGAAGCTGGTAACGGTCATACCTGGAGTGGTATTGATCTCCAGCATATTCACCTTGTCCTTACCGTCCTTATCCTTAGAGATGATATAGTCGATGCGGATGATACCGTTGGCATGGAGAATATCGTAGATGCGGGATGTGGTCTTTGCCACCTCTTCTGCAGTCTCAGGAGAGAGACGGGCTGGAGTGATTTCCTGTACCTGACCATTGTACTTGGCATCATAGTCGAAGAACTCATTGCTGGTTACCACCTCTGTAGCTGGCAAGACAACAGTCTTCTCGGCTGTCTTGTAAATGCCCTGAGAAATCTCAGTACCATCGAGGAACCCCTCAATCATCACCTCGTTGCTCTCCATGAATGCCACACGGAGGGCTGGAGCCAACTGGTCTGCATTCTTCACCTTGCTCACACCGAAGCTACTGCCGTCGGCAGCAGGCTTTACGAAACAAGGCATACCGATGCGCTCGGCAATCTCGTCCTCATCATACTGTTCGCCACGACGGAGCAAGATACTGTCAGCCACGTTCACACCGAAACCACGCAGATAGTTGTTGAGCACATACTTGTCGAATGTCATAGCCTCTACCAGCACACCGCTTGTAGAATATGGCAAGTGGATGAGGTCGAAGTAGCCCTGCATTACACCATTCTCGCCAGGCTGTCCGTGGATGGTAATATAAGCATAATCGAAATAGACATGCTTGCCATCCTTTACGAAAGAAAAGTCGTTCTTATCGATTTCGGCTGTCTCGCCATTATCGAAAGCCACGTGCCAGTCGGTACCCTTTACATCGACCAGGTAAATATTGTAACGCTCTTTGTCGAAGAATGAGTACAAACCCTGACCTGAGCGCAAAGAAACATCGTGCTCAGAAGAATCACCACCACATACGATGGCTATCGTTCTCTTGCTATTTTCCATAATCTCTAAATATTTTTGAATGTATCTTTTGTGGTGCCTGCGATGAAGCCGCGCCACTTTTCTATTAATTGTCTAAAATCATCAGGCCACTCGCTGTCGAAATCCATCTGCTGCTTGCTGACAGGATGCACGAAACCGAGGGTCTTGGCATGGAGAGCCTGACGTGGGCAGAGCTTGAAGCAATTCTGGATGAATGCCTTGTAACCGCTGCTGCGCTGACCTCTCAGAATCTCAGCGCCACCGTATGTCTCGTCCATAAAGAGCGGATGACCGATCTGCTTCATGTGGGCACGGATCTGATGGGTACGGCCCGTTTCCAGGATGCACTGTACCAAGGTGGTATAGCCGAAGCGCTCCAAAACCTTATAATGGGTAACTGCACTCTTGCCAATACCGCTATCCGGATCGAAGACCTTCATGCGGAGACGGTTCTTGGGATCACGACCGATATTGCCCTCGATGCGTCCCTCATCCTCCACGATATTACCCCATACCAGCGCATTGTAACTGCGATGGGTAGTCTTGTTGAAGAACTGCTTGCCCAATGCCGTCTTGGCAGTAGGAGTCTTGGCTACTACGAGCAATCCGCTGGTATCCTTGTCGATGCGATGGACCAGACCAACTTCCGGGTCATTGGCATCAAACTCCGGCATATCGCGCAGGTGCCAGGCCACAGCCTGAATCAGGGTGCCATGGAAGTTTCCAGCTCCCGGATGAACCACCATTCCTGCCTTTTTGTTAACCACCATCAACTGGTCGTCTTCATAAACCACATTGATGTCGATTTCTTCCGGCTTGATGCTTGTTTCATGACGAGGGCGGTCGAGCATCAGCGTAACGATGTCGTTCGGGCGCACCTTGTAATTGCTCTTCACCGGTTTACCGTTTACATGAATAAATCCGGCATCAGCTGCCTGCTGAATGCGGTTGCGGCTCTGGTAAGCCATCTTATCAGCCAGATACTTGTCTATGCGGACAGGATCCTGGTTGGCATCCACCTGCACCTTCCAGTGCTCATAGAGGTCGTCGCCATCAAACCCGAAGTCATCCTCTACAGGAGCATATACCTTATTATATATATAATCTAAAAATATCATTCGTACTTACTATTGAATTCTTCACTCTCCGTTCTTCACTCTTCACTTTTCGTTCTTCACTTTCTCCTACTCTACCACCTCTTTCTGCTGGTGTTCGTGTGAAGAAGGGGCAGTTTCCGTTGATTCAGTTCCTGGAACCACCTCGAAGTTATCTTCGGTGCTTTCAGTACCATCACCTTCTCCCTCCATCACATCATCGTTCTCGTGATAGACAGGATCCACCATATCGAAGGAGTCGGTAGTGTCTCGCTGACCATTACCTACCTGGATGATGAGCACATCATCGATAGAAACCTTATCACCAGCCACTACATGCTTGCCCTTAACGAGAATACCGTAAACCCAGTCTTCCTCGCCAGGTATGTATTCCGGCGACCCCAGCTTGAATCCCATGGCAGTCAACTTAGCCATCGCCTCTCTCAGAGAACTGTTATCGATGACATCAGGAATGGTGATGCGAGGAGAATGGTTAGAATTGATCGTGACATAGATGATATGCCCCGACTTTACCACCTCTCCGAACGCCGGCGTCTGCTCCAGGATACAGTCGGCAGGGAGCGAACGGACATATCCGGTATCCGAAACCACTATTTCCAATCCGGCATCATCGAGGATGCGGGTGGCATCATTGATATTCTTGTATCTGATATCCGGCACACGGATGGCCTCACCATGATGGGTGTAGATATCGATGCCGAACTTGACACCGACGCAGAGCAAAACCAGCACCAGGAACATGGCGCCCAGGTTGCCCCAGAGATACTTACTCTTAAACTTATTTATAAACTCAGATGAAGTCATTCTTTCTTTTTTGGTGCAAAGATAGGAATAATCGAAGACAATACAAAATAAAACGCCAAGTTTTTGCGTTTCATCACAATATAAAAAGTCATAAAAACACAAAAAGCAGCAAAGAATCTCTCCTTGCTGCTTTTAATGTCATCGTCTATAGACGAATTTCCCTATCGGAAATTACTTTCCGTGGTGCTCGTCAGAAACAGTTAACTTCTTGCGGCCATGAGCACGGCGAGAAGCCAATACGCGACGACCATTCTTTGTTGCCATACGCTCACGGAAACCATGCTTGTTCACGCGACGACGATTGTGAGGCTGAAATGTTCTTTTCATTTTTCTTATTTATTTTTTAATTAATATTCTTCACAAAAGAGCAAAATAAGCCCTTTTTGGGCTGCAAAATTACGCATAATTTCTCAAATAACCAAGAAAACTACCAAATTTAGCTTAAATATTTATGTTTTTTTCGATTTTCCCTTTGTTTTTTCATCATTTTGCCGTAACTTTGCACCCGATTACGAGAATAATAATAACATTCAAGATAAAACAAGAAATGATTAATTCACAGGAAATTAAGATTGGAACTTGCATCCGTATGGATGGCAAAGTATGGGTTTGCATCGACTTTCAGCACAGAAAGCCAGGTAAAGGTAACACCGTAATGAACACTAAGTTGAAGAATGTTGCCGACGGCCGCGTGCTGGAGCGTACATTCCAGGTTGGTTTCAAATTGGAGGATGTTCGCGTTGAGCGTCGCCCTTATCAGTACCTCTACGAGGACGCTACTGGTTGCATCTTCATGAACCAGGAGACTTTCGAGCAGGTGCCTATCGCTAAGGAGAACGTTACCGGTGGTCAGTACATGAAGGAGGGTGACGTAGTTGAGGTTGTTACTGATACTACAGACGGTACTATCCTCTTGGCTGAAATGCCAGCAAAGACTACCCTGAAGATCACTCACTCTGAGCCAGGTGTAAAGGGTAACACTGCTACCAACGCTACCAAGCCAGCTACTCTCGAGACTGGTGCTGAGGTTCGTGTTCCTTTATTCGTTAACGAGGGCGAGACCATCCAGGTTGATACTCGTGACGGCAGCTACCTCGGTCGTGTAAGCGAGTAATCCGTCTTTCAACAAGAAGATTACGCTCTTATCGAGCAAACTTAACCCTTAATAGTAAGAAGAATGAAATATTCCATCATAGTACCAGTATTCAACCGTCCTGACGAAGTGGACGAACTGTTAGAGAGCCTTACCCATCAGACGGAGAAGGACTTCGAGGTTGTCATCGTAGAGGATGGTTCACAGACTCCCTGCAAGGAAGTGTGCAAGCGATACGAAAACCTGATGGATATACATTATTACTATAAGGAGAACTCTGGTCCGGGTCAGAGTCGCAACTATGGTGCCGAACGTGCCAAGGGCGAGTATCTGCTGATACTCGACAGCGACGTGGTCTTGCCAGAGGGCTATCTGAAAGCTGTAAGTGATGAGTTGAGCCGCGAACCTGCCGATGCATTCGGCGGTCCCGACAAGGCACACTCATCATTTACAGATACTCAGAAAGCCATTTCTTATTCCATGACTTCCTTCTTCACCACCGGTGGTATCCGTGGCGGAAAGAAGAAGATGGATAAGTTCTACCCTCGTTCATTCAACATGGGCATCCGCAGGGACGTTTATCTCAAGTTGAATGGCTTTTCCAACATGCGTTTTGGTGAGGACATCGATTTCTCCATCCGTATCTTCAAGGCAGGCTGCCGTTGCCGTCTGTTCCCTGAAGCATGGGTATGGCATAAGCGCCGCACCGACTTCCGCAAATTCTGGCGACAGGTATATAACAGCGGCATCGCCCGCATCAATCTCTACAAGAAATATCCCGAGAGCCTCAAGCTCGTACATCTCCTGCCGATGGTCTTCACCGTGGGCGTGATAGGTACGCTCCTCCTGCTCTTCTTCGGATTCCTGCCGTATATGCTGGGCACCGTCCACGTATTCCCAACCCTGGGCAATGCGATGGCAGCATTGGGCTGCATCGGCCTACTTGGCATCATTCTCTATATCATTGCGCTGTTCATCGACAGCAGCAGGGAGAATCACAGTGTGAAGATTGGCGTGCTGAGCATACGTGCCGCCTTCACCCAGCTGATGGGTTACGGCTGCGGATTCCTTTCAGCCTGGTGGAAGAGATGTCTGCTCGGACAGAGCGAATTCAGCGCATACAACAAGACTTTCTATAAATAAATCACTATGAGTGAGAAGCTTTCTATTTCGCAATGGGCAGAGGAAGACAAACCTCGTGAAAAACTGGAGCGACTAGGAGCATCAGCACTATCCAATGCCGAACTGCTAGCCATATTAATAGGTTCCGGCTCTCAAGACGAGAGCGCAGTAGATTTGATGAAACACATCATGAAAGACTGCGACAACAATCTCAATACTCTCGGCAAGATGACTATCAAGGAACTCACCCGCTACAAAGGTATGGGACCCGCAAAAGCGATTACCGTGCTTGCAGCCTGTGAACTGGGGAAGCGTCGTGCCCTTGACAAGATAGGCTATCGCCCGGATTTGGGTTCATCTCTAGCCATCTACAACTATATGCTCCCCAAGATGCAGGATCTCAATACCGAGGAAGCATGGGTATTGATGATGAACCAGAATTTCAAGCTCATCAAGGCTTCCTGTATCTCGCACGGAGGCATTACGGAAACAGCCGTGGATATCCGGCTGCTCATCAAGGAAGCCGTACTCAACAACGCCACCATCATTGCCTTCTGTCACAATCACCCGAGCAACAGTCCGCTCCCCAGCAAGGCAGACGACCAGCTTACCCTTCAGATTCAGAAAGCCTGCGAAATCATGCGCATCTTCTTCATGGACCACGTCATCATCACCGACGGAGCCTTTTATTCCTATCACGATAAAGGCAAATTATAGACTTTTTCCGGTATTATTAAGCAGGCACGAAGAAAAAAGTGTCTTTTCTTTTTGTATTGTCCCTATTTTGCCGTATCTTTGTAGGCAAAAACAAAGATTATTATGACACAAGAAGAAAAGACAAAGATAGAAGAAAAGATCGTAGATGTTCTCAAGACCGTTTACGACCCTGAAATACCTGTGAATATCTGGGATCTCGGTATGATTTACAAGATAGACGTAAAAGACGATGCTACCGTAGATCTTGACATGACCTTCACTGCCCCATCCTGCCCTGCAGCCGACTTCATCCTTGAGGATGTGCGCACCAAGGTGGATAGCGTAGAGGGTGTCAAGTCTGCTAATGTAAACCTCGTATTCGAACCAGCCTGGGATCAGAGTATGATGAGCGAGGAAGCTCGTGTAGAACTCGGCTTCGAATAAAGAGAAAGCCGTTGAATTATTCACTCTTCATTATTCACTCTTCATTCATCACTCTTCACTTAAAAAGAATCGCTTATGAAAAATGTATATTTCCTTTCTGATGCGCATCTCGGCTCGTGGGCAATTCCTCACGGCAGAATGCAGGAACGCCGACTCGTACGTTTCCTCGACAGCATCAAACACAAGGCTGCAGCCATCTATCTGCTGGGCGATATGTTTGATTTTTGGAACGAGTATAGATATGTGGTACCGAAAGGCTACACCCGATTCCTGGGTAAGCTCTCGGAGTTGACGGATATGGGAGTGGAAGTACATTTCTTCACCGGCAACCACGACTTATGGACATACGGCTACCTGGAAGAAGAGTGCGGACTGATCGTTCACCATAAACCACAGACCGTGGAAATTTACGACAAGGTGTTCTTCCTTGCCCATGGTGACGGATTGGGTGACCCGGACAAGAAGTTCAAGTTCCTGAAGGCGATGTTCCACAACCGCACCTGCCAACGGCTGCTGAATGCCATCCATCCACGATGGGGATTGTCGTTGGGACTGAACTGGGCGAAGCATAGCCGCCTGAAACGTGCCGATGGCAAGGAGGAGCCTTATATGGGCGAAAAGAAGGAATTCCTGGTACGCTTTGCCAAGCAGTATATGCAAAGCCACAAGGATATAGATTACTTCATGTTCGGACACCGCCACATAGAGCTGGATCTGATGCTGAGCAAGAAGACCCGCCTGATGATTCTGGGCGACTGGATATGGCAGTTCACCTATGCCGTATTCGATGGCGAACACATGTTTATGGAAGAATATGTGGAAGGCGAAAGCCAACCATAACAATCAATAAGCTACAAGAATAAAGGGCAGTCCAAATCGGGCTGCCCTTTATTCTTATCACACGAATCTTATAGTTCTATTGTAATCTTGTTTTATTCCTATCGCTGGATTCTTCCTCCCGAAGAAGTCATATTACTGATGATTTCTTCTTCAGATACCAGATTCTGATCGCCCGGAATCGTATTCTTGATGGCACTGGCCGAGAGAGAGAAATCCAGGCAATACTGGTTCTCATCGCCCCACTTCTGGTGAGCGTGGATATAGGCAGCAATAAAGGCATCGCCTACACCCATCGGATCTACGATAGGCTGTATGTCGTAGATTCTCGTCGTATAGAGCTGATCCTCTACTGTATCATAGAGCAGACCGCTCAAGGTATGATGGCTGCTGGCAATCTGGTTTCTTACAGCCATCACCATCTTCTTGCATTTAGGGAAGAGACGGTGCATCTTGCGGAAATATGCCAGATAAGCCTCCCTGTCTATTACATAGTTTTCATCCAAAGCCTCGAAAGGAATATGAGGCACTCCACTGGCTATCTCCCACTCATTCTGATCACCGAAGATGATGTCGCTATACTGCATCATCTGGAAGAGCACATCGTGAGGTTCCAGACCGTATCCCCAGAGATTCTTGCGATAGTTGATATCGCAGGCGATGGTCAGCCCATCAGCAACCGCCAGCTTGATGGCATCCATGGTAGATTCCATCGCATCACGGCTGATGGCGCAGGTAATACCTGAGCAATGGAATACGGCAGCATCTGCCAGTACCTGATTCCATTTCACCATACCACGCTTCAAGGAATAGAAAGAAGAGTTCTTGCGGTCATAGACTACACGGGAGTTGCGCATCGCCACAGCTTCCTCGAAGTAATAGGTACCGAGACGATCACCACCACGCACCACATGAGAAACATTCAAACCAAACTCCCTGAGATGCATCAGCGCAGCTTCACCCATCTCGCCGTATGGCAATCGGGTTACATACTCCACGTTATCGCCCAAATGAGCCAGAGAGATGGCTGCATTTGCCTCGCTGCCACCATAGTTGCCGAACATACGGTGACCTTGGAATAACCGTTGATAACCAGGCTTAGATATTCTAAGCAATATTTCTCCGAAAGTTACAATCTTTGTTTTCATAATTCTCAAAATTTAAGTGATGCTTCCATCCTCATCAGGCAGGAGCCTCATCATGTAATAATGATAAGAAAGAAATAAATAAGGTGAAGACCATCCATTGCTGTCTTTAGTCTTCACCTTATATTATATAGTATTGTGTGGAATTACTTCTTGGAAACCAATTCCATTGTATCGCGAGCGATAACAATCTCCTCATCGGTAGGAACTACTACAACCTTCACCTTGCTGTCATCGGTAGAGATGATAGCTTCCTCACCACGAACCTTGTCGTTAACCTCCTTATTGATCTTGATGCCAAGATACTCCAGGTTCTTGCAAGCTTCCTCACGGAGGTCAGTCTGGTTCTCACCAACACCAGCTGTGAATACGATAGCGTCAACGCCACCCATAGCTGCTGTGTAAGCACCAATGTACTTCTTGATGCGATACTCGTACATGCGGAGAGCCAGCTGAGCCTTCTCGTTACCCTCGTTGGCAGCGTTCTCGATGTCGCGCATATCAGAAGAAATACCTGTGATACCGAGCACACCACTCTTCTTGTTCAGGAAGTCAGCCATCTCCTGTGGCTTCATGTTCAACTTCTCCATCAAGTATGTAACGGCAGAAGCATCGATATCACCACAACGTGAACCCATCATCAAACCAGCCAATGGAGTCAAGCCCATTGAAGTATCCAATACCTTACCATTCAATACAGCAGCTACAGAGCCACCGTTACCGATGTGGCAAGTGATGATCTTAGAGTTGTTCTGGTCGAGACCGAGAATCTCGCAAACACGCTTAGAAACATAGCGGTGAGACGTTCCGTGGAAACCATAACGGCGTACGTGATACTTCTCGTACAACTCGTAAGGAATTGCATAGAGGTAAGCGTAGTCTGGCATTGTGCTGTGGAATGCGTTGTCGAATACGCAAACCTGAGGAGTGCCAGGCATCAATGAATCTACGGCACGGATACCCTTCAGGTGACCTGCGTTGTGAACAGGAGCGAGGTCGCAAAGTTCCTCGATACCATCCTCTACGCTCTTGTCTACGATAACGCTCTCCTTGAACTTGTCACCACCCTGTACGACACGGTGTCCTACAGCGTCGATTTCTTTCAAATCCTTGATAGCACCGATTTCCGGGTCGAGCAAGCACTTGAACACGAAGTTCACACCTTCCTTGTGGTCAGGCATGTCGTGCATGATCTGCTTCTTCTCGCCGTTAGGCAATTTTACCTTGATGAAAGCGTTATCAAGACCGATACGCTCTACACCACCCTGTGCCAATACAGACTCATCGTCCATATTATATAATTTGTACTTGATAGATGAACTACCACAGTTCAGAACCAATACTTTCATAATGTTAAATGTTGAATGTTAAATGTTGAATGTTGAATTAAGCCTTCTTAGCGTCCTGTGCCTGGCAAGCTGTGATGGCTACCATGTAGTAGATGTCATCTACAGAGCAACCACGAGAGAGGTCGTTTACAGGACGGGCAATACCCTGAAGGATAGGACCGATAGCGATGGCACCACCCAAGCGCTGAACGAGCTTGTAGCCGATGTTACCAACCTCGAGGTTAGGAACTACCAATACGTTAGCCTTACCAGCTACGTCAGAATCTGGAGCCTTCTTGGCAGCTACCTCAGGAACGAGGGCTGCATCTGCCTGAAGTTCACCATCGAGATGAAGCTCTGGGAACTTCTCCTTAGCAATAGCTACGGCATCCTTTACCTTGTCAATGATATAAACGCTCTTGCCAGTCTCCTTGTTGATAGCATCCTTTGCGCTACCCTTTGTAGAGAAGCTCAACATGGCAATCTGTGGATCAGTAATACCTGCCACTGACTGAGCTGTATGAGCTGTAGTATAGGCAATCTGAGCAAGCTGGTCTGCTGTAGGGTTTGGAGTTACAGCAACGTCACCCATTACTACAATGCCATCCTGGCCATACTGCTTCTGGTCTGTGATGAGCAACATAGCACCACTTACGCAAGTGATACCTGGAGTGCACTTGATAATCTGAAGAGCTGGACGGAGAGTATCGCCAGTAGTGCTCAACGCACCAGAAATCTGACCGTCAGCACCCTCAGTCTTGATAATCATACAACCGAGATAGAGGTTGTTCTTAGTTACGAGTTCACGAGCCTGCTCTACGGTCATGCCCTTCTTCTTGCGAAGTTCAGCGAGCTTCTCAGCATACTCCTCAGTCTTAGGGTTGTTTTGTGGATCAACGATAGTAGCCTTGTCGATGTTGTTAAGACCCCACTGTGCAGCGAGATTCTTAATGTTGGCAGGGTTACCGATGAGGATGATGTCTGCGAGATCATCAGCCAGAACTTTATCGGCTGCTTTCAATGTACGCTCCTCTTCTGCTTCAGGGAGCACGATGCGCTGCTTGTCAGCTTTAGCGCGAGCTACGATTTGCTGTAATAAATCCATTTTA
>JAIINY010000190.1:0-5959 GCA_022741625.1 Prevotella sp.
ACCCCGGCAAGTTCCTTGAAGCCCTTCCGACTCCTGATTGCTCCCTATGTAGTTGTACAGGGAAGCTACTGCGTTTTTGTATATATTATCAGCATTGTTATAGATAGCCTCCTGGTCCAGCTGGTCTTTGGGATGCTCATCCAGACAGCTGCTGAAACAAAGCGTCAACGGTACTGCTAATATGTATCTAAGAATCGTCTTCATACTCTTTTCGTTTTAAAATTGTACACTCAGTCCCAATGAGTAAGTACGGTATAATGGATAGTTGCGCTTGTCGTCAATACCCATCGTACTGTTGACAACATAGCTGTTTATCATTGGGGTCAAACCTTTATAGCCTGTGATTGTTCCAAGGTTGCTGATGTTGCATGATACACGCAAGGAACGAACAAGCTTGCTCCTCAAAGGTACATTATATCCTAATGTCAAGTGCTCAAAGTTCAGATAATCACCCTTTTCAAGCCAATAGTCTGAGACTCTCTGATCTACGATGTTCTTCTTTGGAGCATCCTTCAGGACATTGTAGTCTGGGAAGCAAGCCATGCTTGTGTAAGCCAGTCCTGTTCCGTTGAAAATCTTGTGTCCGAATGCTCCATTCATCTGTATGGAGACATAGTAATTCTTGTATCTGAAACTGATGTTTGAACCAAGGATCACCTTTGGTGTGGCTTGTCCTGCAATGTATCGGTCGCCTCCGTCGCTCAAGTCCACCTTGCCGTTGTGGTCAAGGTCTTCTATGTCGTAGGAATAGTGCCCGTTCTCGTTCTTGACAAGTCCCTTGCAATGTGGCAGGTAGAAAACACCAAGTGGCTGTCCGACTATCTGATACACCACGTTGTTGTCACCGCCGTTCTGTCCTGCACCGTCCAGTGAACCAATGGCGGTGACGTTCGCTGCCGACATGCTCATTCCCTTGTAATCTCCACTTAGCGAGATAAGTTTGTTGCTTTGAAACGACAGGTTCATATTGATGTTAAGATCCATGTCCTTCTTGCTGATTGGCTGCATGGACAAGCCCAACTCAAATCCGCGGTTTGACATAGAACCGATGTTTGCCAGCAATGTATTGTATGCAAATGGTGGTACTGGAACCTCATAGGCATAGAGCATGTCGGTGGTCTTGGAATAGTAATACTCCGCTGTAAGCATAAGTCTGTTGGCAAAGAGACCCATGTCTGCACCGAGGTTAAACGTTGTCTTCGTTTCCCACTTCAAATCAGGATTGTTGTTTCTTACCATACCAAGGGTTACTGTCGGAGAACTCTTGACCGGAACAATGCCTGTCTGCCTTACGGTGTTCATGGTTGTGTAGGCGGAGATACCGCCAAGGTTGCCCGCCTGTCCCAGACCCGTGCGGAGTGTGAGCATCGACAGCGGTTTGATGTTGGCAAGGAAGCTTTCCTTCTTTATGTCCCAAGTGAATGATACTGAAGGGAAGAATCCCCATGTATTGTTGTCTCCTACCATTGACGATCCGTCACCACGTGCATTTACCGCTAAGGTATATCTGTCAAGCAGATTATAAGTGATGCTTCCCATTACAGAAGCCAGAGACTGGTCTTCGTATGTGCTTTCTGTTCCACCGTATGGACGGGCTGCTGTAGCACCCAGATTGTCGTAATGAAAATCGTTTGTAGGTATGCCCTTGGCATACACCCAGAAAGCAGTTTTCCTCAGCTTTCTGTATTCACTGCTTACTCCAGCAGAGACCTTATGTATGCCGAACTCCTTGTTGAAATCAAGAGCTACATTGCCGAGCCATTCCTCTTTCTTGAACTCTCCACGGTACACATTGCCTTGTGCCCATACCCATGTCGGGCAGAATTGTCCGTTTTCGGTAGAGCCATACAGGTAAGAGCCGAAGGTGGATACACGCCAGTTCGTATTGAAATCGTAGCTCAGCTTTATGTGTGCGTCAAAGTTCAAATCCTTGGAGTCGTTTTTCTCTTCAAGCAATATTCCGGGTGGGTTGATATGCGTTGCTGATTCGTTTTTCAGCCAGTTTCCATGCTCGTCAGTACCTGCTGGGAAAGTTGGATTCTGGCATGCTGCGGAATAGAACAGCATCTGCGTATCAAAGATGTCATGGTTTTTGAACGACGAGCCGAATACTCCGAATTCTCCGGTAAGTCTGTCGTTGAAGGCTTTCTGGGTCACGTCAACTTTAGTAACAAAAACTCCATAATCCATCTTCTTGATGATTGTGTTGTGGTCCATGAAGCCGACTGAGGCCCGGTAGTTGGATTGGGATGTGCCACCGCTGAATGCAAGATAGTGATTGTTCACAAGACCAGTACGTGTGATGATCTTATAGGTATCCGTATTGAATCCGCCATTATTGCAATAGATACCCAATGCCTTTGCCGTAGCAACATATTCTGCAGCATTGAGCATCTCCAGGTGTTTGTACATCTGCTCAAAGCCCACATTTCCTTCATAGGATATTTGAAACCCACGTCCGGTTCCTTTTTTCGTTTTAACATCAATCACACCAGACGCTCCACGTGAACCATACATGGCGGTCTCCGCAGCATTCTTCAATATACGAAAACTCTCGATGTCTGCAGGATAGATGGTTGATAGGGTAAGTACGTCAGAAGTGACGCCATCAATCAGCACCAAAGGGTCATTGCCTCCGATGATGGAGGTTGTACCACGTACTCGCACACTATTGAGCATAGCCATACGATCCAGACCGTTGGATGTCACGTTGACACCGGCAGCCTGACCACTCAACACGTCAAGGGCGTTGTTGGCCGCACCCTTGTTCGAATGATTTCCAACTATCTTTATAATATTACTTCCATTGTCAATGGAATCTTTCCGTTCTGCAGGAACTTGCTTTTGTGCATGAGCCAAAGAACTGCAAAAGAGCGCAATGATAAGTAATGTAAAGTCTTTTTTGCTCTTTGCCATTTTCTATTTCTATTACTTTGGTTATGGATGAAATCCGATAAGCAAAGATAAGATGCAAAACATAAAAAAACGTATACAAACTCTAATATTTATACATTATTAACGATAAAAACTATTATCCAGTTGCATTATCTTCATAAAGTGCATAGTGTCAGTGAAAAACAGAAAACAGAGGCTGTTGTTCCTGTGTAAATAAAATATAATTTCCCTGCGTAACCGATTGCTAAGTTTTACTCAGAATGACCACACTCGTCAGACAGAATTCAAAATATGCTCCTTAATAAACTTAATAAAGTGGACTCAGTAAATCAGCTGAAGAAGCTGTAGCCCCAGATGGCCTGCATCATCCTGGCACAGAGCGAGGAGAAATTCTGATAGAGCTTGGGCGACCATTTCGTCATCCCATACAGCTCCTTCTTCTCCAGAAACATCTCCTCGTTCCATTCGGTATAATCGTACTCATTGAAGTAGCGGGAATAATCGCTCAGATTATCTGCCGTGAAGCGGAGACGGGGATCGATGTTGCCAAACCACTCGGTACTCATCATCTGATGGGCAAAGGTGGCGAAAGTGCTCTCATGCTTGATCAGGTTGAGATGCTTCAGCACGCTCCATACGCAGAACCACTGGTTTTTCCGGGTAACCAGATTCACCATCTTGGAGATGGATTTCTTCAACTCCTCCAGATTCACTGAACGGCCCTTCACCGTAAGATAGAATACCTCATTATGAAGCGACTGCTCGAATTCCTCCGGAAATTCTATGGCACGGATGCGCTGCGTGATAATCTGATATTTAGCCACTGCATCCACGAGCTTCAGAAATTCCTCGTTCGTGAAACTCACTTTTATCAGCGAAGCACCCAACTGGCTCACATCATCTGCACTATTGAGAAACAGCAGGAGCAGATTCTGGGGCACCAGATGCTTCAACTCCCTTCTCGCCTGGAGCCACTGGTCCACGTTGAGCGGTTTGCCATCGTTGTCGTACTGCAGATTGGAGAAATACAGTTCCAGCTTTTCGTTGCTGTCCTTTTCTGAGATGTATTTCTGTATTGCCCATTCCGTTAATCGGGCTGCTTCTTCGGGTGTCATTTCTGAATCTGTAACGTGGCAGACTCTGCGGAAATGCAGCACCAGATAGCTGGCGAGGCAATAGAGGCGGATGAGATACCACAGACGTTCCTCGTATCTCACCCCCGGAAACTTCGTGATTTTATGATATTTCTGAATCATTTTCTCCGTATTCTGGATATCCCCCACCATCAGCTGTATCGATTCCTGGCTCATGCCATCCATCAGCAGCAGGTCGTGCAGCTTAGGCAGGAGCGTACTGATCTCTGAGGAGAACATCGGGGAAGAATGTCCTTCTACTTTCTTGCCAGCCTTGACCAGGGCTAGGACTTTTTTCATGAATTTGGTAAACTGGGTGGTGATGATGAGTTCGAAGGAGGTGAAATACATCTCGTTCTGCTCCTTGCGATGATGGGAAACATCGGTATGCTGCAAGGCGAGGTCCTGATCTGCCAGATAGCAGAGTCGGGCAGCCTTGGTACACAGGGAGTGGATGTCGAAGGTCATCTCCTGCGAGCTGTAATCTTCCCATCCGTCCATCAATATCTTGAGCATCATTGTAAAATGGTCGAGTTGACGATCGAAAACCTCGTAGCTGAATGCGGGGACTTGTTTATCTTGCTGAGTCTGTAGCATATTTATTTTCCCAATATTTTTCAGCCATAGGCTGCAATCTTTCTCTTATTACTTCCATAACAGTCTCGAAATCAAGAGATTCTTTCCATAGAATCTTTTTCAGAAACGCTTTCCAGCGGGTTTTTCGTGCCTCGTCTGTTGCAAAGCTATCTGTGAACAACTGCAATTCGGGATTGTATGAAAGAACTCTATTGTCAAAAGTCGCCTTAATCGCATCATATAATGAATCATCAGACAAGTCTCTCTTTCAATCGTGATAGGTTCTAGCTTGATGCTGTCAACGTCAAACGAAACTCCATCCTCATCGCATACAATGCCCAAAATTTCTTGGAACACTTGTGCTAGGAAATCCCTGTCACGGCTGATTCTGTCAGCCATGAAATCAACATCTACCGTAGGGCGTGCCTCAAGTCCGTTCATAGCATAAAGCAAAGATCCACCTTTCAGCAAAAAGTTGTCCTTATATTGACTAACAGATACTCTGTAAAGCAATCTCTCATTGAAGTATCTTGCCAAGAGATACATATATTTATAGCCTGTCTCATTCATCAGATTGAGCAAGCGGGTCTTAACAGACTTACCATAGTTTTTCTTTCCCATCTTATTCTATTGCTATTTCAAGATAATTTTTCAATGTGTTGAATACTCTGAGGCGTTTGGCATAATCCTGCAAACGGGTGAGATTGCGATTGGGCTTTCTAAGATAGGAACGAATCACTTCTGCACAAATATCCAATCCCAATTTGTTTCTGTATTTCACGGCATCGCAAACACTTCGTTCCATATCGGTAATGCGAACATGATATCCGGATATTTCTGCCTCCGTTATACCGAACTCCAGGTTCTCCTTCTTCCAATAATACAATTCTATCGGAAGCGTTTCGGGAATTACTACTTTTCGTTTATTGGCGATGGCAATGCAAAAAGCTGGTGGAACGGTTGTCGAAAGCTGATGGTAAGCCCAGGCATTGTATAGACATACAATACCGTTGGGGACAATTCGTTCCACATCAATCATTGTATTAAGCAGAGCATCGGGAACGGCATAAATGCCATGGCGCAACCTTATCAAGTCGCCACGTTCTCTAGCTCTCAATAGTCGCTTATACTCTGCCAGATGAGGAATATCAGTAGTAGAGATTGTACCTCCAAGTGCTGCTACTTTACAAACTATATTGCTCATATCTACATCTAATTAAAATGTCATTACTGCTGCAAAGTTACTGTTATTTTCGAGAAAACGGTAATATTCTACGGAAAATTTAATAAAATACCGCATATTTTTACTAGTTTTTATCTTTCTATTTACCGATTTTCCCACGCCTTTTCCCATA
>JAIINY010000191.1:0-5917 GCA_022741625.1 Prevotella sp.
ATTGTTACTATCGAGGCTTCGGGCATCGCTCCTGCCATCATGGTGGGTTACCTGACCAATCTTCCTGTTGTCTTCGTCAAGAAAAAACAGCCTAAGACGATGGAGGGTATGATTACCTCGGTGGTTCACTCTTTTACCAAGGATCGTGACTATACGGTTTGCGTGAGCAACAGCTACCTGACTCCAGAGGATCACGTGATCTTCATCGATGACTTCCTCGCCAACGGTAACGCATCCAAGGGTGTGATGGATCTCTGCGAGAAGGCTGGTACCAAGATTGAGGCGATGGGCTTCATCATCGAGAAGGCTTTCCAGCATGGTGGTGATTTCCTGCGCAAGGAGGGTATCCGTTATGAGGCGCTCGCAACTGTAGAGAGCCTGGATGATTGCAAGATTGTCTTGAAGTAATATACCTATTTATTATTTATATTGTAAAAGCCGCCTGTTTATACGGGCGGCTTTTGCTGTTTTTTACTTGATAATGTCTGCGGCATAGATTCCCATAGCCTTGTATCCTGCCGGATTCGGATGGAGCCAGTCGTTGCTGGCGTATTCCCGTTTCATTCTTCTGTCATCATTCGGCTCTTGAAGCAGCTTGGCGAAATCCAGGATGCCATCCACGTTCTTCGCCTGACTGCGGATCCAGTCGTTTACATAGAGGCGGGCTGCCTCATGGAAATGACTGTAATATCCTGCGCCCTTGAAAGGAGTGATGGTTCCCAGATAAACCTTCATTTTCCTTGCCTTCGCCTTCTTCACCATTCCCTGGATGCTCTCGATGATCTGTCGGGCTACGGTTTCGCTGCTGCCGCTTCTGGCTGCACCGATGTCGTTGACTCCCTCGAAGATTACCACCTTCTTGACGCCGCTCTGCATCAGGATGTCTCTGTCGAAACGTTCCTTGGCTAGTGCACCGAAGCCACCCGGTACGGTTACGCGGTTGTTTCCGATGCCCAGGTTCAGTACGCCCTGATTGGTTATCTTATGCTTCAGCTGCAGCATCTCCGACATCACGTCGGGCCATCGGTTCTGGGCATTGTCGGTAGAGCATTTTCCGTCGGTGATGGAGTTTCCGATGATGGCGATGGCGCTCATGTTGTTGCTCATCGTATAGACATCGATGCCGCTGATGTTGTACCAGTGGTTCTCCCGGAAAGCCTTCGCAAAGTTGGAGTGGGCATTGGTTACACCTTTCATGATATAGGAGGTGGTGCGCGAACCCATGTGCACGGTTGGAATTTCGGGAGCCGAGGTGTAGTTGATGGTGATGGCTACACGCTCCAGATTCCTGAGTTTGAACTTCAGGGCATCGCTTACAATCTGCTTGCCGGCAGGGATGACGGTCTTGTAGCTGTTGCCGAACTTGAAGTATTGCGCCGTCTTAGCATCGATGTCGAAGGAATCCTTGGCATGAGCGATGTAGATAGAGCGGATCTCTACGGGTTGCATCGAATAGATGTTGCTCAACTTGAGGCGGATCACGCCGCCTCCTATGCTAACCTTTACCACCTGGCGTACCGAACGGTTAGTCATGCAATTGTTATAGGGCATAAATGATTTGACTACAGTTTGCGGAGCTGTGGCCCAGGTGCCTACCCAGTTCTGTGCCAGCGAATAAGTTGATAAGGCACAGAACATCATTAAGAAAACTAATAATCTTTTCATCATACGTGCAAAGTTAGATAGAAAAGGCAATAAAACCAAGAAATTTAAAAACTTTTTTCATAAAATTTTGGAGAATATAGAGAAAAGTTGTACCTTTGCCCAAAATTCTAACAAAAGTAATAGTCTATGCAACCAACAAAAAGTTTTGTGATTCCTTTGTCGTTTATTGGAATCATGTTTTTCTCATTGGGCTTTGCCCTGGGTATTAATTCCTTGCTGGTGCCTGTATTGCAGGGCTCGCTGGGTATTTCCAATGCTGCCTCTTATCTCATCATCGCAGCCACCTTCATTCCGTTCCTGATTTTCGGTTATCCTGCCGGACTCACCATCAAGGCTATCGGTTATAAGAAGACGATGTCGCTGTCGTTTGTCATTTTCGCAGCAGCATTCTATCTCTTCATTCTTTCTGCCGATGAGAAGAGTTTCCCTCTGTTCCTGCTTGCCTCTTTTGTAAGCGGTGCTGCCAATGCCTATCTCCAGGCATCTGTCAACCCTTACATTACCATTCTGGGGCCATTGGATAGTGCAGCCAAGCGTATCAGTATGATGGGTATCTGCAACAAGCTGGCGTGGCCTATCCCATCTATGTTCATCGTATGGCTGTTGGGCAAGGATGTGCATCTCATCGGAATCGAGGATTTGTCCAAGCCATTCTGGATCATCATCGTAGCCTTCCTGGCTTTGGGTGTTCTGGCATTCCTGGCTCCATTACCAGAGGTAAAGGCTGCCGGAGAGGATGATTCTGAGGAGGAGGAGTCTGCTGCCGGCACTTATGCAGCAACCAAGACTTCTGTATTCCAGTTCACTCACTTGCTTTTGGGCTGTCTGGCACTGTTCCTGTATGTAGGTGTTGAGACGGTTTCTCTCGGTACATTGGTAGATTATGCCAATTCCCTGGGTTTGCCTGGTGCAGCTAACTATGCCTGGATTGCTCCTATCGGTATTGTTATCGGTTACATCTGCGGTATCATTCTGATTCCTAAGTACATCAGTCAGGCAGTAGCCTTGAAGCTCTGTTCGTTCTTGGCAATTGCCGGAGCTTTGCTGGTAGTTCTTACTCCAGCTGAGATTTCCATCTATTTCATCTCATTGATGGCATTGGGTTGTTCTCTGATGTGGCCTGCTCTCTGGCCATTGGCAATGGCAGATCTGGGTAAGTTTACCAAGGCTGGTTCTTCATTGCTCATCATGGCGATGTTTGGTGGAGCTGTTCTTCCTACGCTCTATGGAAGTTTGAAGGATGCAGTAGGCGCTCAGCAGGCATATTGGCTCTGTCTCCCTTGCTTCCTCTACATTTTGTATTACAGCATTCACGGATATAAGATTCGTTCATAGTATCGTTTCTTATCAGCTGAGATCATAAAATAAGGTGTATCCTCTTTAGCCTTCGATGATGAAAGGCTAGGGGATACACCTTATTATAGTTATTCTCATTCTGCTGCAAAAAAACTTTTGTTATGCTTGATAATAAATAGTATCTTCTGCATTTGATGGTTTGTATATACCAGCATCTGCGAACAGTCCTTCAAAGCATAAATCTTCGTCTAATTCAGGCCAATGAATACCATATCTACTCAATACGAAAGCCTTACGCTGGGCAGGTGTGGCGTTAGCAAGACGATTCCAACGGCTGAAAGGATAGTTAGCCTTCCAGCCATTTTGGGTTTCTGTCCAAATATGGGCATCGTCAACCCAAACGCGATTTACTCTATATTGCTCCATAATATCTTATTTTTGATTAAAATACTCTTTCCATCTATCTATAATGACCGCCTCATTTTCAGAAATAATAGATTCTATCAAGGCAATATCATGCTTTTTGAATCCATGATTATAAATCTGGGTCAGAGGGGATACATTGTATTTTGCTTCATTTCCATCCTTGATAACATGGACATGAATTGGTTCATGATCATTAGAATAAAACATGAATCTGAATCCGAAAAATATGAATATTGTTGGCATCGTTTCTTTTTTCTGCAAAGATACGCTTTTCTTCTGAAAGAAGCAAAGAATTATTGAAAAATGTTTGAGAATGAGGGAAATAAAAAGAAAAAGGTGTATCTCCGCTTGCCCGATGTATGGGGCAAGAAGGATACACCTTTTTATATTATAGTTCTTTTATTTCCTTTTCAGTCAAACCGGTAATAAAAGCAATTTGCTCTATGCTCACCCCATTCTTCTAATGGTGATTTAGCCACCTTGTTGAATTCGCGCGGCTGGTAGACACACCTTTTTAGTATAATAAATCTAAAAATTTTTGGTTAGAACTCTACTTTCACATATCTTTGCACTTAAAAAAAGTGGCACATGTGCCATAAATTTTAAGTAGAGGCATCTATTCGAGCAGTCCTTAGGAAGCAAGTAAGCACAGGGAGGGCAGGTTTGTTACCTGCCCAATAGCATCCCCCGCCCTAATTAAAAAGGCGAGTGCTGCTTCTTTACTAGCAGTTGCAGCCTTTCTTGCAGCCTCTAATCTTTCTTGTCTTTTGCTATCAAATAAATCCATATTCTACCTCTTTATATTATGGGTTTGGATAATCTTGATTGATTTCTCTTGGGAGGAAATAACCCTTGATGCAATTAGGATTGCAGACACAAATCTGAATATGATTCTTTTCTCTGAATCCTGCATTAGGATAAAGCTCCTGTCCTTCCCAAAATACTCCTTTTACTGAATCGTATGGATGGGCATTGGCCTTTTTATTCAATTCCAATGCCGTTTGTACCACAGAACAATCTAATCTTCTGAGAAGTAGATCGTCTGAGTTACCAATTGGCTTGTTCTTTGGTAATTCTTTATCAAGATTGTGGCAAGTTTCTTTAAAAGCATCATAAGCAATCTTCAACTCCTGTAAATAAGAGCTATCTGTCAAATCGAAACAATAACCTAAATCTATAACAGCACCTATAACTGCTGGAGTTTTTATAGAAGAGTTAGACCTTTTTGACAATTCTTTCGCCCATTGCCAAGCTCTTTCTTCATTGTTTTCCCAAAAATAGATACCGCTTCCTAACCAATCATAATCATTAGTACTGGCTATGAGTTCTGTTTTACCGGCAATAACCTTTTCTACCACAGATCGGTCGCAACCATGAAATCCAATCACAAGATTAGATCGTCTAGAATAAAGAGATTCATCCATATTATCTAAGATGTGAAGCCCAGTTCCCATTTTTATCCAAGATGCCAGCATCTATAAGAAATTTCAAAGATGCCTCTTTACTAGCAGTTGCAGCCTTTCTTGCAGCCTCTAATCTTTCTTGTCTTTTGCTATCAAATAAATCCATATTCTACCTCCTTGTTTTAAAAGTTGAACATTTCTTTTGCAAAGATTATGCAAACGAGCGCAATGTAAGCTTGCTTACAGATTGCCGAGCGCCGCTAATCTTCTGCAAAGATTATGCCAGCGAGTGCAATGAAAGTTTACTTTCAGATTGCCGAGCGCCACGAATCTTCTGCAAAGATTATGCCAGCGAGTGCAATGAAAGTTTACTTTCAGATTGCCGAGCGCCACTAATCTTCTGCAAAGATACGCTTTTCTTCTGAAAGATGCAAGGAATTATTGAAAAATGTTTGAGAATGAGGGAAATAAAAAGAAAAACAAAAAACCCGGGGTCATCACCAGTATCGAATAATCTGGGAGAGGGCCTTACCGGGACTGCGTTGCAAAGATAATAATTAAAATGAAATATACCAAAGATCTTTTCGAAAAATTACGTCCGGACGCGTCTGTTGCTACATCGGGACGTAGGAAATGCTACGTCGGGACGTAATTTTTGCTGCATCGTGGGAGGTTTTTCGATAAAAAGCATAGAAAAACACTAAAAATTGAATAGAAAATAAGCGTTTTTGCTTAATGTTTTCAACCTTTTAGCTCCCAAAACGCCTCTAGAACGACCGAAAATCGCTGTTTTTAAGCTGAGTGTGGCAATAGGTGGCAATAAGGTGATAATAAAAAAGCCCATTATCGTCACCCGTTATTCTCTTATTATCAGCCACTTATAATAAGCGTGGCAAATGTGGCAATAAATAGAGAAAACATGTTACTATGCGTAAAGGATCTTTGTTTCTCAAACATTCCATCAAAATCCGATAGGTATAAATACTATTGCCATCGTTTCTTCTTGGGAAAATGTTCTAGCTGTATGGTAGAAGTTTTTCGGGAAAAGTTTTGGAGATTAGGAGATAAAGTATTATCTTTGCCATCAGATTCAAAAACGAATAATCAAACTGAGTTATGATAGTAAG
>JAIINY010000192.1:0-5892 GCA_022741625.1 Prevotella sp.
ACTCGGAAAACGGGAAGCGGAAATAAGCAAATGGATGCGGGGAACACATAATTTTACAATAGACACTCTTGTATCTATTGAGGATGCTCTCCAAGCTCCTATATTAAATGTCGTCCATCAGGATTTAGAAATATGTGTATAAAATTTTAATCGGTCAAGCAAAGAGCAAACCAATATGGTTTTGCCTTCGCTTGACCGATTGTCATATATTACCCCACTTATTTGCTATAACTATGCAACTGGTAAGAGTATTTCTTTATTCATTTTTTGAAAAACAAAATTATTTATAAAGCATCACGATACTGCCAGCCGTAATAAGACAGGCACCAAGAATGGTCTTCAGACTTACCGGCTCCTTCAAGAACAGGAATGAAAGACAGATAGTAATGACCACACTCAACTTATCGATAGGAGCCACACGAGAAACATCGCCCAACTGAATTGCCTTGAAATAAAATAGCCAGGACAGTCCCGTGGCGCATCCTGATAGAAAAAGGAATATCCACGTATGGCTCGGAATAGACTTCACCTCCATCTGATGATTTCCTACGAATACAATACCCCAGGTTATCACAAGGATAATGGTGGTACGAATGGCTGTTGCCAAGTCTGAATTAATGTCTTTCACCCCCACTTTGGCGAAGATTGCCGTTAATGCGGCAAAGAATGCAGAAAGCAATGCATAATACTTCCACATAACTGATAAAGTAATAATCCTAAAACCTAATGATCTAATAATCAGGAAATGAACATTCATTCCAATCTAGAAATTCACTCCGAAAGTTGTTCCCACGGCAAGGGTGTTCATCCATTCCCCACTATTTTTGCTGTGAGACGGCTGGAGGTTATAATCCAGGAAGAAACGGATGTCATAGTTTTCCTTCGCCTTATAAGAAAAGGAGATACCGCTTCCGAAACAGACACCACTATTCTTGGGAATAACGGTGCCACCAGACAGGGAAAGAGAAGGATAAGCTATATAGCCAGCAAGCAGTTTACTTCCGATATTCCATCGGGATGTGATGGGGTAAGAAAAATAAGGACCAGCCATCGCCATAATGGCATCAAAAGTTTCATGTTCTGCGACCTCATCGCCCGTTTTCTTTTCTTCCATTGCAACCTGGCGAGAAACAGAACCATACTTATCGCTCGTAATGATATGCGTATTGGAAACCGTAAATCTACCACCAATTCCAAGATAAGGATTCAGAAAAAGAGCGCCTTCTACACCAGCCAAACTTCCCGACGATGTTCTGAATGCCTGATTCTCAGATATATCGTAGTGGCTCAAAGGAATGTTTACGCCAAGATACAGCCCCAGGAACGAAGGCTTATCGTGTATGGAAAAGATTTCATTTTGCGAGAAATGTCTGACACCATTATCCTTTAACAGGAGATCGGCAATATAATAGCCAAACTCGACTGAAAGGATTCCGATACCTGCACCCGTCAAGACATCACTCAGCCAATGCTTGTTGTTCGCCATACGCATCAAGCCCGTACCTGATGCTATGGTATAAGATCCTACCCCAATCCATGGACTCAGATATCCATATTCCTTGGCAAGCATTGTGGCGGTCATAAAAGCTGTAGCTGTATGACCAGACGGAAAAGAATGGTCATTGCTTCCATCAGGTCGCATCACATGGGTAGTAGTTTTCATCGTATTGACCACTGCTCCCATGATTGCCGCAGAGAAAGCATCAGAAGCCAGCATCCTGCCCCAGGAGCTCCGGCTCTCCACACCAGCCACCTTCATACCAAGCATCACGGCTGCCGGCAGGAATTGCGTATAGTTATCGAAGGGGCGATGAAATTGTTGCATATAATCGTTGCGCAGACATCGAAAGTGCGTATCCTCTCCCTTGACTATCATACCAGTTACTATCAGAGGTGCCCCCACAAAAGTCATCTGATAGAACTTTGAATACGTGAAATCCCGCTTTTCAATATCAGTAAGTTTCTCGTTTTTCACTACTTTTTGATTCTCTAGAGAACAGGTATCTACCTGCCATTCTATAGCGTTGGTTTCCTGAGCTGAGATATGAAGTACACTCAAACTAGAAATTATCCATAATATTATCACTTCTTTTTTCATACCTAATTGAACTATCTGAATCTTAGAGGAGCATCCCTCCAACATTTTCCGTCATATTTCAAATATTTTTTTGGCTGCAAAAGTACAAAAACAAATAGAGAAATATTAAAGTTCTGCCTTATATTTCGTTAATTAACAATTATCTCCCTCAAATTGTCATAGCTTTGTAATATGAAATCAAGACTAACACTCTTTTGGAGGTAACAGAGAGAAAAGACATATCTATGTAAACAATATTCCAGAAAATACATATTCGCCTGAAATGCTAGAAAAACGGGGCATAAAGAGATTTAGAATTTTCCCTTAAGGAAAAATAAAAATATCCTTAAGAGAAAATATATTTTTCCTTAAGGGAAGGAATAAATCTCCTTAAAGGCTTTTTAGGCTCACGCCACACCTGTAAAGATTCCATCACAAGACAAAATTGTAATCGGTCAAGCAAAGAGCAAACCAATATGGTTTTGCCTTCGCTTGACCGATTGTCATATATTCATTGTTTATTAAGAGAGTTTCTTCCTAACAAAAACTACAAGCGGCTCTTTTCTTCATTGCCGGCTCCCGTACCCTTATACTTACTGCGCTTGGCATTGAAATTATACGTAACCTGCAAGGAGATGCTACGGGTGTAGTTGTAGCAGTCTTTTGTGGTACCCGACCCTAGTCCATACATCGTCCAACGCTCCTTTGCCGTCTTGAAAATATCATTTGCAGAAAGATAAATGATCCATGTGCGATTGGCAAACGACTTGTCGAACCGCAGATTGACGCTGTAATCACTCTTCATCATAAGAAATCCATCAGCATTGGATGTTGCAGCATTCAGACTGATTGCCGCATTCATGGTTTCTGAAAGAGCGAAATTATTGTCGAGCGAGCACGATAGCAAAGGTTTGCTCAATGCCTTGCCGGCACCATACTTCCTGGTATCGAAAAACTGCTGGTTATAATTGAATCCCCACGTAGGACGGAAGATGCCAAGCTTTGGCGAAACATTGACAGAAGCATAAAGCAGCTGCTTATGGTCGAAATTCAATGACGTATTATAAGCAAACTCCTTTCCAGGATAGATATACTTGATCCATTCCATTACATCCTTCAGGTATTTATAACCTGCAGAAACATTCAGCCACTTATATAACACCATTGCCTCAACATTGAACACCTTCTCCGGTTGCAAGGTAGGATTTCCGCCTTCATACAGGAAACGGTTGTCATACTGCATGAAGTTGCCCAACTGTCGATAACTTGGACGACTTATTTTCTCGTTGACATTCAACTGCCAATTCCAGTTACCTTTGTTCCATGAAATGCTGAGGTTAGGAAAGAAGTTGCTGTATCTTCTACTTACATCATCCTGCTTGACTCCACTAGAGAAATAGTCACGAATGATATTCTCGTAACGCACACCAAGACCAATGTTCCACTTGCTGAGGGACAGTCCATATTGCACAAAGCCAGCAACATTTCTTTCATGGATATCCGTCTCTGTAGATGGCACCAACTGCTCTTCGTTCAGGAACGTTCCATGAGAGTCGGTCTTCGACAGCTCCGTTCCTACAGACATATTTCCTTTCCACAGAGGAATATTCACAACCAACTTACCTGCCCACATATCGCTATTCTGACGATTGCTTGAGTGTACCTCCTGATTGCCCAACTCCTTGCTGCTTTCAATACTCTCGTCACTACGTCTGTTATTGACCGTATAGTATGTGGCATTGAAATCGATACCTACCTGTCCTATCTTTCCCACATAATAGATTTCTGCCTCATGTGAACCAAGGTGAGGCTTTGCAACCACATTTTGCCCAATGCTTCCTTGTGCCACACCGTTCAGAAACACATCCTGTTGGCTTGCACTATTCGTCCTGCAATTCAACATGCCATAGTAGCGATAAGAGCCACCAATGGAATTGCTGTCGTTAAGCGAATAGTCGGCCGAGAGATATTCCGACAAGAAGCGGTTGTTGGTATCCAAATTAAAATGCTGGTCGTTGTGATAATGCTTGTCGGGCAAATTGATATCTGTTTTCAGGTGATTATCCTCACCAATATGATAGCCCCTCGTCCATAAACTATTGGCTATCTCGAATTTCTTGGTCTGATACCGGGCGCTGACAAGCTCGTAATCCGACATCCATTTGTTGTATTTACCAAAAGCATCCGCACGCAAGCTGAACCCATTAGCACGGCGCTCTTTGGTGCGGATACGAATTACCGATTCCACCTCGGCATCATATTCTGCTCCAGGACTTGTTATCACCGAAATCGACTTGATGTTGTCGGGAGTGATGTTTACAATCTCATTATTGTCATTCACTCGCTTGTTGTTGATATAAACAATCGGTGTGCCCTTACCAAACACGGATATCTTTTGTCCATCAACAGAGACACGGGGCAACAGATTCAGGACATCAAAAGTGTTTGCCATCTTAGAAAGCAAGGTATGCTCTACGGAAACCTCCACTCCTCCAGGCGACATTTTATACTGAGGTCTTTCACCCTTCACTACAACACCCTTGATAATCATCGTTTCGGGCTGCAATTTGATGATTCCCATTTCCGGATTGCTGTATATACGACTGATTGTCTTATAACCAACGTATGTGATACGGGCTAACACCTTCCGGGAATTACAAGGAATGACAAAACTTCCATTCTCATTGCTCACACCATGTCCTACGATTGTGGAATCAATGGGCAACAACAAGGTTATATTTGCATATTCGGCAGCATTGCCACTCTCATCTATAATACGTCCCTTATAACGAAGGGTTGTCTTCTGCGTACACTCCACCATGATATTATCCTCCACCTGCGTCATCCTGATGGGATAGAATCCTATCAGCTGCATGATGGCATCGGGAACACTCTGGTTTCTGATGCTCTTGGTTACCCTGAAATCCTCCAGTTCATCATACACGAAGTTGATGGTGTACTTATGCTGGCGGGCATTCAAATCCTTCAACGCCGCAGAGAATGACACATTCTTATATTGTCGGGTGATGCGCTGGGTATAAGACTGCTGAACCCAAAGCAACAGGAAGAGAAGAAGAAGCTCTCTGACAGGCTTGCCGTTAACGGGCATTGGTTTCCAAAAATCTCTCATAAACATTTCCTCCTATCTTATTTCACCATCAATGTACCGTCAATATATTCTATCTGTATGCGGTCGAAAGCATTCAAAATCTCAAGGTTCTGCTCCAAAGTCTTCGTCTTGTTCCAGTTGAAGAAGAGACGGATGTGCTGGGCACCGGCATCCACATACTCCACCTTGACATGATAGAAACCGGATAACTGAGCCAGAATGGTTCCCAATTCAGCATCATCAAACACCACGGGTTTCATATCAAGCGAATCCTTGTTCTCAGCTGTTGCAGCACGAAGACTGTCGTTCGTCAGCGCCTGGGGTGTTGCCTTCTGTTCTGTAGCAGCCTTGTTATCCGCTGTCTGATCAGAAGCCGGGAATCCCAACCAGCCATTGTGAATCGCAGCCAAGGCTACACCCGAAAGGAAGATGATGCCGACGATGGATGCGGCAATCTTCATCCGGTTGCGATAAGCGCCTTTGGATTTGCCGGCATCTATCGCCATCTTATCCTCGAGATGTGCCTGAACAAACTCCTTCCAAGCCTCATCCACATCCACCTCCTTCGGATTGGCTTTCTTGCCAGCCATTCTCGCCATCGCCAGTTCATGGAAGAACTCCTTCACTTCCTCATCGGCAAACAGGTGCTCCACCTGCTCGTCGGTATATTTCTCGGGATGCTCCTGCATGTCAAAGAGCATCATCC
>JAIINY010000193.1:0-5888 GCA_022741625.1 Prevotella sp.
TTCTGCAGCATCACCGTATAATTGAAGTGCTGCGGTTCTATATACCTTTCATCTATATTGGAGAACTCTCTAAAGAAGGTGGTGAAGGTCTTACCCAGACGATGAAAGAATGTGCGCTCATGACGGGCACGAATCAAGCTGTCCTGAGTATTACCTTTGAACATCGAAGAATTGAAAAGGGTCTTGATGAGAGATGAATCCTGCCTTACAGGACATTCCAACGTATCTCGCTCCGCCGCCATCAGTGGCAGCAGAACGAGAAACAGCAGTCCTACTATAAAGCCTATTTTTCTCATCCCATTTAGCGTTTTCTTTCTAATTCTTCCAAAGCACACGATCAAGCACCCAGTTTACCGGGGTAGCAGAAACGCTGGTGCAGGTACAGGTATTGATGCCCTGCAGATGCTCTATCACATTTCTGATGATAGGCAACTGAACATACGGAGGATTGGCAACGGTGATGCTCGATCTGCCCTCGCTAGTTATCAACTCGATAGGCTGATAGGTAAAGACAGAGAAAGAGAGCGAACCCTTGTCGCCAATCACCTCAATACAGTCTTCCTTGGCACTCTCATGTCCCACGAAGCACCAACTGCCGCTCGCCGGAATACCACTTTCGAAGAAGAAACAGGCAGATACCGTATCTTCTGCATCATAAAGATGTGCCCGGTTGGCAGGATAACCATGGGCACGGGTGATGACTCCAAAGAGATCCTGCAATAGGTCTATCTGATGAGGAGCCAGGTCGTAGAAATATCCTCCACCGGCAATATCTGGCTGCAATCTCCAAGGCATCTCCTTACCACTCTTGGTGTCCAGATCACGTGGAGGCACAGAAAAACGAACCTGTACATTGATGACATCACCTATAGCACCACTTTTGATAATCTCCTTTACTTTTTGAAAATAAGGAAGATAACGACGGTAATAGGCAACAAAACACGGCACCCCCGTCTGCTCGCTGATACGGTTGATACGAATACAATCGCTATAGCTTGCCGCCAATGGTTTCTCGATATATACCGGTTTGCCGGCACGCATGGCCATAATGGCGAAGGTGGCATGCGATGATGGTGGCGTAGCGATATATATTGCATTCACATCTGGATCATCGATGAGTTCCTGTGCATCGGTGTACCATTTTCGTATATGATGACGCTCGGCATAACCACGAGCCTTTTTCTCGCTACGGCTCATCACCGCAACGACCTGCGACCCCTCTACCTCATTGAAGGCAGGTCCGCTCTTCTTCTCGGTTACTTCTCCGCAGCCGATAAATCCCCAGTTTATCTGTTTCATCCTATTACTTTTATATTCTGATTTTACCTGAATATTGTTTATCCGGACACGATTATATACCAGAATCCGGCTGAGTATATCTTGACCAATAGATCCAGATAGCAGGCTTTTACTCTCCTGCCAGTGATTTATTGATTTCGTCAATATAGTCGAGTACTTCATCACGACCCGTCTTCTTCTCACTACTGGTGATGAAGTAAGGAGGAAGTGCCTCCCAACGGTCCTCCAGAGCGTGCATCCATTTCTCGGCATTCATACGAGCCTTTACCGGTCCCAACTTATCCGCCTTGGTAAAGACAATACAGAAAGGCACATTACTTTCGCCCAGCCAATCCACAAACTCACGGTCAATCTTTTGCTGCTCATGACGCACATCGATCAGAACGAAGACATTCGCCAACTGTGGGCGCTGCAGGATATAACTGCTGATCATCTGCTCCAACTGTTTCTGTACTGTCTTCGAACGTTTGGCGAAACCATAGCCAGGAAGGTCAACCAGATACCATTCATTATTGATGATAAAATGATTGATAAGCAATGTCTTACCCGGTGTAGCAGAAGTTTTAGCCAAACCCTTATGATTGCAAAGCATATTGATGAGGCTCGATTTGCCTACATTACTACGGCCGATAAAAGCATACTCAGCCTTATTATCTTTTGGACACATGCTCACGCGTGGAGCAGATATCGTAAATTCTGATTTCTTGATTTCCATTCTTTCTATTTTCTTTTATAATTATTATTATAGGCAGCACACGAACTAATCATAAAGTTCAATATTCAACCGCTCAAAGTTCAATGTCTATAGCATCTCTGACAGTTCCAGCCACCTCATTTCCTTCTCGTCAAGCTCATCCTTGATTTCCGGCAGGCGCTTGCTCTTTTCGGTCAATTCCTCTACCGACAGGGTACCACTGCAAAGGGCTTCTTCCAACTTTTTCTGCTCATCGGTAAGCTTCTCTATTTCCTGGGTCAGCTGTTCATATTCACGCTTCTCCTTATAGCTCATCTTACGCTTGTTCTCAAAGTTGGCATCACGCTTGGCTGTGCCGGCACCATCATTGGCAGCCGTATTGTTATTGCCTGCATTTTTAGCCGTAGCTGCAGCTCTTTCAGCTTCATCCTTCTCCTGCAACCTGCTCCAGTCTCTATACTGGGTATAGTTGCCAGGGAAATCCTGAATTTCGCCTTCCCCCTTGAATACCAGGAGATGATCTACCACCTTGTCCATGAAGTAACGGTCGTGACTCACCACGATTACGCATCCGGCGAAATCCTGCAGATACTCTTCCAACACCTGCAAGGTCTGGATATCGAGGTCATTGGTAGGCTCATCGAGTACCAGGAAGTTAGGATTTCTCATCAGCACCGTACAGAGATAGAGCTTGCGCTTCTCGCCACCGCTCAACTTATATACATAGTTGTGCTGCTCCTCGGGAGTAAAGAGGAAGAACTGCAGGAACTGCGAAGCCGTCATGTGCTTGCCGTTGCCCAGGTCGATATAGTCGGCTATCTCCGTGATGACATCTATCACCTTCTGGTCTTCCCTGAACTTGAGTCCCTCCTGCGAGAAATAGCCAAAGCGCACAGTCTCACCAATGTCAAACTTACCGCTATCCGGCTGCACCTCGCCAAGGAGCATCTTGATGAAAGTAGATTTTCCCGTACCATTATTACCTACGATACCCATCTTCTCAAATCGGGCAAAGTTGTAGTAGAAGTTATCGAGAATCACCTTCTTCTTTCCTCTGTCATCGAAAGCCTTGCTCACATACTGGCATTCGAAGATTTTCGAACCAATATATACGGTAGAAGCCTTCAATCTTACCTGACGGTCTTCGATGCGCTGCTTGGCTACCTTCTCCAACTCATAGAAAGCATCCTCACGATATTTCGCCTTATGACCTCGAGCCTGAGGCTGACGACGCATCCAGTCCAGCTCTCTGCGATAGAGATTCTTGGAATGCTGGATTTCTGCACGCAGATTATCCATGCGTTCCTGGCGCTTTTCCAGATAGTAAGCATAGTTTCCACGATAGGTGTAGATGGTCTTATCGTCGAGCTCCAGAATGGTATTACATACCTTATCAAGGAAGAAACGATCGTGCGTAACCATGAAGATGGTCTTGTTGCCACGATTCAGATAACCCTCCAGCCACTCTATCATCTCCAGGTCGAGGTGGTTGGTAGGCTCATCGAGCATCAGGAAGTCAGGCTCATCTATCAGCACATTGGCCAGTGCCACACGCTTCTGCTGTCCTCCACTCAACTGTCCCATCGGCTGGTCCATATTGGTGATATGCAACTGAGTGAGGATCTGCTTTGCCTTGAGCACCTTTTCCGGATCATCCTCATGATTGAAACAAGCTTCCAGCACGCTTTCCTCTGGATCAAACTTAGGAGATTGTTCCAGATAGCCCACCTTTAAGTCGCGTCGATAGATGATATCACCACTCTCATGTCCCTCCTTATCCATGAGCACCGACATCAATGTAGATTTACCCGTGCCATTGCGTGCCACGAGTCCCACTTTCTGTCCTTCAGCTATAGAGAAGGATATTTTATCAAAAAGAACCTCTGCTCCAAAGCGTTTGGTGAGGTTTTGAACGTCTAAATACGGTATTTGACTTGCCATTTTCGTTATTTTTGTGCAAAGTTACAGAAAAAATTTGGCAGAAACAAATTTTTTGCTTATCTTTGCACTCGAAAAGTTCAAATACATCTAGTGTTTCCATTGTAGAAACGCTTCATTTCATAGAAAAATCATATAATATACAATATATAATAATGTATAGCAAAGACGAATTATCAGCAAAAAGTGTCCTTCAACTGAAGGACCTTGCAAAAGAAATTGGCGTCAAGATTAAATCTGGCGACAATAAGGAGACGATTATCTATACGATTCTTGATGCTTTGGCAGAGGCATCAGCAGATGGTGCTGCGCAAAAGCGTAAACGCACACGCATCGCCAGCAAGAAAGAAGATCGAGTATATTCTGTTCATGGAATCGAGGGAGAAAACTTCGATGTTATGAAAAACCAGGTTAACGGCCCTGCTGCTACTGATACAACCACTGAAGGAGAGACTCCACAAGCTATCCCTGCTACCGTTGACCCACTGGCAGCTTTCCCTAAGCACAGAGGGCGCAAGAGCAAGGCAGAACTGGAAGCCATTGCGGCTGCCAAAGCGGCTGCCATCAAAATGCAGCAGGAAGCAATGAAGGCAGCAGATAATACTGCTGAGCTACCAACCGAAAATGCAGATCATACAGACAATGCTGAAAGCCCAACAGAGCAGGCTGCTGTTTCTGAGGAAGAAGCTATGGCTACAGCTCTGGCAAGCAATGAGCAGCCAACCGAAGAAGCTCCTGTATCTGACAACCAGGAGACAGAGATTCCTGAGGCGCAGTTTACTGCCGACGGTTCGGGCAATGACAACAGTGAGTTGATTGCCATGCTCCAGGCTAAGATGAATGCTCACAACGAGAACAGTACTCCTGCAGAACCAAAAGAAAACAATACTCCAGAGTCAGCTGTAGCCGAAACTACACCAGATGGTGTCTGGTCAGGCGACCCGGGTGATGGCACCGATTTCATCACCGTGGTAGATTTACCTATCGAGGATCAGGCAGCCATGCCTACATACGATATCTTCGACCGTCCGATGACTCCGGCAGCAACTGCAGCACCAACTTCTGCACAGGCCCCTAAGGAGATAAGTCAGGAACCGGAATATGATTTTACTGATATCATCTCTGCCAATGGTGTACTCGAAGTACTCTCTGATGGATATGGTTTCCTTCGCAGCAGCGATTTCAACTATCTCTCATCTCCAGATGATATCTACGTAGCTACCAATTTTGTGAAGCGCTACGGATTGAAGACTGGTGATGTCATCCAGTGCCACGTTCGTCCACCACATGAGGGTGAAAAGTACTTCCCGCTCACCAGCATCGACAAAATCAACGGTCGTGACCCATCGGATGTAAGAGACCGTGTTCCATTCGAGCACCTCACCCCACTCTTCCCTAACGATAAGTTTGAGCTCTGCGGCGACCGCCGTACCACCAACCTGAGTACCCGCATAGTAGATCTCTTCTCACCAATCGGTAAGGGACAGCGTGCACTCATCGTGGCTCAGCCAAAGACCGGTAAGACCATCCTGATGAAGGATATTGCCAATGCCATTGCAGCCAACCATCCAGAGGCATACCTGATGATGCTGCTCATCGACGAACGTCCTGAGGAGGTTACCGATATGGCTCGCACCGTGAATGCCGAGGTAATCGCTTCTACCTTTGATGAACCAGCCGAGCGCCACGTGAAGATTGCCGGTATCGTTCTGGAGAAGGCAAAGCGTATGGTAGAATGCGGTCATGATGTAGTCATCTTCCTCGACTCTATCACACGTCTGGCACGTGCCTATAATACTGTTGCCCCAGCATCAGGTAAGGTGTTGACGGGTGGTGTGGATGCCAATGCATTGCAGAAGCCTAAGCGTTTCTTCGGTGCAGCCCGTAATATCGAGAACGGCGGTTCACTCACCATTATCGCTACAGCCCTTATTGATACAGGTAGTAAGATGGATGA
>JAIINY010000194.1:0-5879 GCA_022741625.1 Prevotella sp.
TTCTCAGCGATAAAACAATTCTTTCCCCATTGAGGAGTCTTTCCTTCTACTGTCTTTATGATAGCCATATTGAATATATATATTTATAGTATAGATGCAATTTTGCGAATCTGCTTAAGTTTTTCTACCAAAGCATTATCTTTTCGAGCAGTATGCATATTGTATTTCATCTGCAATTTTAGGAGAGAATCTGCAGGAATATCTAGTGCAGCCTCAAACATTAGAGCAGAAGTTGTGGTAATGGGACGTTTGTCATTCAGTATTTCGTTGAGTACGGAATATCCCATACCGATACTTTCCGCAAATTTTCTTTGCGAAATGCCACGTTCTTCTAATTCATCTTTCAAAACCTCACCAGGGTGAGTTGGGTAAAACCCATCAAAGGTTGTTTCCATTTATATATGTTTTATTGGTTGCAAAGATAATACTTTATATTTAGTATTCGCTATTTTTGCGAATGTTTTATGGGTTTTTATCATTATATACAATGATTTTCTGCAAAAAGTTTGGCGAAGAGCTAGATTTTTACTACATTTGCATTCATAAAAAATATTTTTTGATTATGACAGCTAGAGACGACCGGGAAAGGGAAAAATCGATAAGAGAAACTATTGGTAAGTTTTTCTTTGATTTGGCAAAAACTACTTTCACCGCAATGGTGATAGGTGGCTCTGTTGCCTTAATAACAGGGATGGAGGAGGCTTTGCCTTATGCCATCTTATTAGGTGTTGGTGTTATTTCGACAGTTTTATTAGCTGTTATTGGGTACTATATTTTAAAACATAAATAATATGGAAGGATTAATTATAATTTTGGGCGGTGTCGCAGTTTGCGCAGCCTTGTTTTTGCTTTGGATGATGAAGACCAAAGCTGGTCAGAAATGGGTGAAGGAGTTATAAATTCATAGATGCTAAATGCTTCAAAAGAAAAGCATTTAGCATTCTAAACAATTAATGAGATAGAATTATGAAGTTAGCAGAAGCGTTAAGTATTAGAGCCGAGTTGCAAACAAAGGTCGCTGAATTAAAGGAGCGTATCAAGGCGAGCGCCAAAGTTTTGGAGGGTGATGAACCATGCGATAATGTGGAAGAATTGTGCAAAGAACTGGATGAGGCTCTTGTACAGTTGGAAGACTTAATCTATCGCATTAATCTTACTAATGTTCAGACAATGTTGGATGGTGAATCTCTTACCAGAATGATGGCTAAGAGAGACGTTCTTTCTATGCGTGTAAAGGCGATGCAGGACATCGTAAGATATGTTTCTGTTAATGATACTCGGTATGGAAGAAACGAGTTGAAGTATGTGCGTACGGTAGATGTAAGTCTTCTTCGTAAGCAGGCTGATTCATACGCTAAGCAATATCGTGAACTCGATATGAAGATTCAGAGTCTGAACTGGACAGTTGATTTGATAGATTAATAGTCGAATTGTATTGTTTGAAAAAAATACGGAGAGAAGATAGGGGCGACAAAAACTTGCATAGATTTGTTCTATCAAGTATAGAATTGCTTATCTCACTTATCGGATAACAACTTATTCACGGTGCATCTCTTGTATTGGGCATAAGCGCATTGAGCATAGGTGGGTGGCTAGAGGGCAACACGCCAGCATTTTGCATAACCATTTTGTTGACTATCTTTTCTCCATTTTTAAATATTATGTAATACTCTTATGAATAACGAATATCAAATAATGGATAAAAATTTCTCTCCAATGCCCATTGCGGATATGTTGGATGGACAATATCACTTTGTGATACCATCTTTCCAACGTGGTTATCGTTGGGAAGAAAAGCAGGTGATAGACCTGCTTGAAGACATTAAACAATTTGCCAATGATGACAATGTGAAAAGCGATAGTTACTTTCTGCAGCCTGTTGTTGTCAAGGCTTGTAATTATAATGGTATAGATGTCTATGAGGTGCTTGATGGTCAGCAACGATTAACAACTCTTCTGCTTGTTCTTAAAGAACTTCTCAGAGGCTATATGACCCCTAAGGATATTCAAAAATATACTTCATTGTTATATGAGATTACCTATACAAACCGACCACAATTGAACTTCGATGATCCTAATGCGGCTGATAATATCGATAGTTATTATTTGAGTGAAGCAAAATATGTGATAGAAAAATGGTGTGTAAATAACGAGGATTTTACTGATATTATACGCTGCTTGTTTTATTCTTCAGCTAAGCGTCATGTGAAAATTATCTGGTATGCGATTGATGAAAATAGTAATGATATTATTAGTGTCAATATTTTTAACCGTTTAAACAAGGGTAAGATATCGCTCACAAGTTCTGAACTTATTAAAGCTCTGTTTATTATGGATTATGATTTGCGAGCAGAAGGAGATAAGTTGCCTGCAGAGCAATTGACAATGGAATGGAATGAGATGGAACGCAAGTTTCAGGATGATAAATTTTGGTATTTCATCAGCGATGATAACCAGGGTACCCAAACTCGTATAGATGTGTTGTTTGACTTTGTCACTTGTCGTGGGGAAGAGAATGATACAGACTATTCGTATCGTGAGTTTCAGAAACTTTATGATTTCTGCCGTACTCAAGAACGTAATCGAACCAATGAAGTGTTTGTGAGTAGCTGGTCTAATGATGTTCATAGTATGCAGGATGCTTGGAAACAAGTAAGAAAGACCTTTGATCGACTTGTTGCATGGTACGAAGATAACCTTTATTATCACTATGTCGGTTATCTCATAGCTGTAGGTTTTAGTCCATTGCAGATATATAACTATTTGGAGGATGAGAAACGAAAGCGTAAAGTTTTTGAACCTGGATATGAATGGACTATTGAAGACACAGAGAAATCTCTGCGTAGAAAGATAATGGAACGATTCAAACAAGATAATAAATTTATTAAAAAGGATGTTATTGATGAGTTCGAGTATAAGTCTGAATATGTTCCTCGAATATTATTGCTTTTTAATGTAGAGTGTTGTCGTAAGGGACAGAATCTACGATTTGCTTTTGATAAGTTTAAAAAAGAATGTTGGGATGTTGAACATGTTGATTCTCAGAATGATGCTACATTACAGGAATACGAAGATCGCTTGCGTTGGCTCAAAAATGTTAAGTTCATACTTGGTATGGAACATACTGATCGTGCGAAGGACTTAGCACAGAAGTGTCAGGATATGATAATAGAATTCACAGACCGAACAAAGGTAAACGTAGATAAATATAGAGAATTCTATCAGCTGATAAATAAATACTATTCAGCAGAGGTGGGAGAGAATGATTCGGAGATAGATCTTACAACAATGAAGAAGGACTATCTTAGTAATCTAACTTTGCTTGATAGTGCTACCAACCGAGAGTATAAGGATGCTCCATTTGCATACAAAAGGTATTGTATTTTGAAATATGATAGAAAGGGAGACCGCTTTATTCCATTATGTACACGTAATCTGTTTCTTAAGTACTATACGGATAGTGAAAAAGTTGCTTCATATCTTAATAGTATGCGATGGAACCGCACTGACCGTGAGGGATATATGAATGCAATACATGAAGTGGTAGATCCGATTTTTGATTCAGTAGTTATAGAAGATAAGGAGACCAAAATATGAGTAACAACTTGAAGAAATATAGTTTTAGTGATCTTTTGAAACTAGGTAAGCTTCGTATACCAAAAATTCAGCGTGACTATGCTCAGGGAAGACAGAGTCAGAAGGTAGATGAGATACGTAAGGTATTCGTACACTCTCTTCTTTTGGTTGTTAAAGGTAAACGTCCTTCAACAGAACTTGACTTTGTATATGGTAGTAACTTAAATAATGCATTTGAACCACTTGATGGTCAGCAACGCCTTACAACACTCTTCCTTCTTCATTGGATGATGGGAGTTGAACTGGCTATGCCTGGTGATAAAAAGCATTCTGTCTTTATCTATGAGACTCGTAATACTTCAGAAGAGTTTTGTGATGAGTTAGTACAGCATGAGGCTATGCAGGTCATATTGGAAGCTGAAGCCAAGAATACGGCACCTTCTGTTATCATAACGGGGAGAGATTGGTTTAAGTGGGAATGGAGATATGACCCAACTATTCTTTCTATGCTTGTTATGATAGATGCGATATATAATGAGATGGGAGATAACTGGTATGTGAATTTGTCTGTCTGTCGTCAGAATCTTGAACATATAACATTTAATCTGTTAAATTTGGGTGATTTTGGACTATCTAATGAACTTTTCATTAAGATGAATGCCCGAGGTAAGCAGTTGTCTGATTTTGATAAGTTGAAGTCAACTCTTGAGGAAGAACTTCAAATTCAACAGGTGGAAACTGATGAACAGGGAAAATCTCTTGCAACTTCAGAAGATGAAGAGAATTGGCGTACTTTGATGGATGGAGCTTGGATTGATATGTTCTGGCATAAGTATGCTCGGCAGAGAATTATAGATACTGAAGCTATAGAGCCTGAAGAATGTAGAGAAGATCGTCTGAAGGTAGCTAAGTTGTCGGAATTTCAATTCAAAAAATTATTGTTGCGATTAATAGCCTTGCAGTTATTCGAGAATGAGAATATTTCTGAAAAACTTGCAGAAGCGTCTTACAATCTAGAAGAAACAAAAATAGATAACTTGTTATATGCTTATATAGATAGTTTAACGGATCTTCGTAGTGATGATCAGCATGTGATTGTGCCTGTAACTACATTGATTTTGGATTTTAAACAGCTTATCAAGGACGTTAACTCTTTAATTTTTAAAGCTGCTGATGATATTTATTATGAGATTTCTTGTCTCTTGCCAGAAATAAGTCATATAGATAAGGACGAACGTTCTTTATTTGACTCTTTTTTAGAAAATAAAATACCAAATGACGTAGAACTAACATTCTATGCTATGCTTTTATTCCTTCGTGCTTTTCCTGTCTTTAAGACAAAAAAGTCAGAGGATGAAGTGATGCCTTGGTATTTTGATAAGGCAAGTCATAAACTATGGCTTAAAAATCTTGAATCATGGGTTAGGGCGATGCGTAACATTCTTCTTAACGATAATAACAATCAGCGAATCGATAAAATCTCGTATTCCAAGGAAGCTACTTTAAGCTTGAAGCAAATGATTGCAGATTTGGTAGCCTTTGTTTCTATACAAGGAATGAATATAGAAGAGGATGGTATGGTTGTTAAAAAGTTTTTGGGTTCATTAGATAAAACCTACAAAAGAATCGACAATCAATCTTTAGCTGAAGAAAAGCTTAAGGCATCTTTGATTTTGAGCAACGAAGAATGGGAAAAGGAAATAGATACTGCCGAGCAACACCCGTATTTATGGGGACAGATTCGCTGCCTCTTAAATTGGTCACATAACGATTTGGATACATTTAAAGAATACACAAGAAAGTTGATAGAACTGCTCAATAGCATCAATGATAATAGTTTAGCCTATTATTCTGCAATTCTTGTCCTTGTTCCAAAATGTTGGGAAGAAAGCAATCGCTTATACCAATATAATAAAGATCGTGATAATAGTATCAAGCGTTATATGCGAGAGCTAACAAAGGAAAAGCAAGTGTATGGAGGTAATATTAAAATCTTAATAGATAATTGGATATCTAATTATTCTGACATGCCTGTTAAGAACTTTCTAGAGAGGCTGGTTGCTGATAAGATCAAGAGTAGTGCTTCATGGATTCAATGTATCATAAAAAATCCAACCATTCTTGATGTGGCATGGAATAAGCGTATCTTTTGCCAGGATGGTCATACTATCTTGGCTCAGCGTAAGACTCGCGATAGCCATTGCTTTGTAAGCGGCTCCGCGTTTATACCTTGCCCTTTATCGTAAAAGTTCTTACCTTTGCACCATAATTTTAAAAGCAATGAAATTATGAGAGCAACAGAA
>JAIINY010000195.1:0-5832 GCA_022741625.1 Prevotella sp.
TTACAACGGTCTTGAAAACCGTCGTACCGAGAGGTACCGGGGGTTCGAATCCCTCTCTCTCCGCAAGAGCCTTCTGAAAGAAATTTCAGAAGGCTTTTTCTTTTATATCACCTTCCTAGATCTTTGATATTACTAAACATTCAGGGCGTACAGTTTCCAAAGCTTTTAAGCTTTCAGCTCATATTCGAACCACATACAAAAGTTCAATAATGAATAAAAAGTAAGCCCAACCATCAAATTTATCCATAAAAGAGGATGATAATTCAATAAATAATTGTACTTTTGCAATATAGATATAGGAATGACTATACTTCTGCAAAAGTAATATATAAAAAAAGGAGACATGAGATACTACACAGCATTAACAATAGCCGGCTCTGACAGTTGCGGAGGAGCTGGCATTCAGGCAGACATCAAGACGATGTCGGCATTGGGCGTATATGCCGCTTCCGCAATCACAGCCATCACCGTACAGAACACCAAGGGAGTGTATGACATTCAGAATGTGGAACCGGAAATCGTGAAAGGACAGATAGAGACCGTGATGGAAGATATCCACCCTGATGCTATAAAGATAGGTATGGTAAATGACTGCGATACCATTCGTGCCATCGCAGAAGCCCTCAAAAAATACCAGGAAAGCTTCCAATATCTCGTTATCGACCCAGTCATGGTATCTACCAGTGGCTGCCGACTGATGCAGGAGGATGCACTCGATGTATTCATCACCGAACTGCTGCCTTTAGCCACCCTGCTCACCCCAAATATCCCAGAGGCAGAAATTCTTGCCAATAGAAAAATAGAGAATGTAGAAGATATCAAAGCTGCCGCAGCTGCCATCAGCAAACTGGGATGCAGATATGTATTGATCAAGGGCGGTCATTTTGATGGAGAGGAGAAGATAGACTACCTCTTCGAGGGCGGAAAGCAGAAGACCAGCTATCGTGGCATCAGTGTAAACACCCGCAATACCCACGGCACCGGCTGTACCCTATCCTCTGCCATCACCTCTTATCTGGCAAGAGAAATGGATATGAATACAGCCATCGCCATGGCTAAAACCTATCTTTCAGGTGCTATCCTGGCAGGTAAGGACATTAAGATTGGAGAAGGTCACGGTCCGGTGAACCACTTCTACGAACCAAAATCATTATTTACCAAAAGCTGAAAAAGAGCGAAAACAATAAGCCGCTCATGAAAAAGCTGATAAAACAGAGAAGAGAAAAGACAAAGAAAGAATGATTGATCGTTGTTACATAGAAATCACAAACACCTGTAATCTCAACTGTCACTTCTGCCCCAAGCACACCCGGGAAAAGCGACAGTTGAGTGCTGAGGAATTCAACCAGCTCACCGACAAGATCCGCGGGAAGGTTTGTTTCCTCTACTTCCATCTGATGGGTGAGCCCCTGCTTCATCCCCTGCTGCCACAGTTTATCACAACGGCATGCGAGAAAGGATTCAAGACGGTGCTTACCTCTAATGGAACCCTCCTGCACCGTGCCATGGAACTCCTCGACACCCTACCCCATAAGATACAACTCTCCCTCCATTCCCACGAAAGCAATGCCAAGGGAGAGCTCTCCAGCTATATGGATGAGGTGATGACCTTCTCCACCCAAGCCGCCGCCAAAGGCACCTGTATGGTATTGCGCCTCTGGAACCAAGGCGGAAGGGACAAGGAAAACGAGGAAGTGATGCGACTCATCGAGAAATACGTACCCAAGCCATGGAAGGAACGCCCTGACGGGTTCCGACTTTGCAATCATCTATATCTGGAGTTTGACCGGAAATTCGAATGGCCTAACTTCGAAAATGACATCAAGAAAGGGGATGATAACAAGAACAAAGATGAAAACAGAAACAAAGACGAAATAAGCGAGGGAAAAGACAAAGACGAAACAAGTGAGGGAAAAGACAAGAACGAAGGCAACGGCGAAAATCGGGAAGTCTTCTGCAAAGCATTGCTGAAGCAGATAGGCGTTCTTGCCGACGGAAGTCTCGTACCTTGCTGTCTCGACCATAACGGCGATGTCATTTTGGGCAACCTGCTCCATCAGTCACTCGAAGAAATCCTCTCTTCCCCCCGTGCCCAGGCAATGACAGAAGGCTTCAAGCACCATACTGCCACAGAAACACTCTGCCAGAACTGCGAATCAGCACTCGTAAGAAACAGCTTCCGAGGAAAAGCAAGAAACTAAGAAAATATCTAAAAGCAAGAAGAAATGAAATGGATTATAATCACAACACCAACATTTATTTCGCATGAAGCAAAATACATCTACCAGCTTTTTGAAGCAGGAATCGATCTGCTCCATCTGCGCAAACCCGATTCTACACCAGAAGAATGCGAGCAACTGATCCAGAAGATTGACCCGAAATGGTATCCTCAGATCGTGATTCACGACCACTTCGAACTCTGCGAGAAATACCATCTCCATGGCATTCACCTCAACCGGAGAAACAGTCAGATTCCAGAGAACTTCCAGGGAAGCATTTCCCGCTCCTGCCACAGTTTCGAGGAAGTCACCGAATCGTTAGATAACACTAGTCCCGATTTTCCAAAGGGATCGAAGCCAACATTCGATTACGTATTCCTCAGTCCTATCTTCGACAGCATTTCGAAAATAGGCTACAAGCATTCCTTCTCCAACAGAGATTTGGAAGATGCAGGCAACAGCGGCATCATCAACAAAAAGGTAATAGCCCTTGGCGGCATCATTCCTCAATTCATTCCCCAGCTGCGCGCCTGGAACTTCGGCGGAGCAGCTTTCCTGGGTGACGTTTGGAACCGACGACACGAATACAACTGGAAGGAATACCTGACAGATATCAGACAAAGATTAACACCACGAGGAGCCAAGAACACACTTAATGGCTCAAATGTTTGGTAGTTAGCCAAAATAGTTGTACTTTTGCACCCATGATTTATCCAGATAATTTTGAAAACAAGATAGGATTCAATGAAATCCGTAAAATGCTGCGCGAAAGATGTCTCTCTCCACTTGGCAAGGAACAGGTGGACAAGATGTCTTGCAGCAGCGACGCAGAACTCGTTAACGAGTGGCTCATGCAGGTGCGTGAGTTCCGTAGATTGATGGAGGAAGTAGAAGACTTTCCCCTTCAATATTTCTATGACGTAAGAGAAAGCATCATCCGTATCCGTGTGGAAAACACTCACTTAGAAGAGGATGAACTGTTCGATTTAAGACGTTCGCTTGCCACCATCGCAGGAATGGTAAAGATTCTGAATCACAGCGACGAGGATAATGGTCACGGCGAACCGGAAGATGGCTGGCGCAGAGAAAAGCAGTATCCTTATCCTGCCCTCCATCGCCTTTCACAAGATGTGATGACCTTCCCACAATTGATCCAGCGCATCGACCAGATTCTCGACAAGTTTGGTAAGATTCGCGACAATGCAACCCCTGAACTTCTCCAGATCCGCAGAGAACTGGCTAAGACAGAGGGAAGCATCTCGCGTACCTTATATAGTATTCTGCGCTCGGCACAGAGCGAAGGCATCGTAGAGAAAGATGTTACCCCAACCCTGCGCGACGGCCGACTGGTTATCCCTGTCATCCCTACCCTCAAGCGCCGAATCAAGGGTATCGTTCACGACGAGAGTGCCACCGGAAAGACCGTCTTCATCGAGCCAACCGAAGTGGTGGAGGCCAACAACCGCGTGCGCGAACTGGAAGGAGAAGAGCGAAAGGAGATCATCCGAATCCTTACCGATTTCACCAACAAGGTGCGCCCATTCTCCAAGGAAATACTGAACAGCTACCGCTTCCTCGCCATCATCGACCTGATTCAGGCTAAACAGAAACTCGCCGATGTATTCAAGGCGATAGAACCAGAGGTAGAAGACCATCCACACGTGGATTGGATCCATGCCATCCATCCACTCCTCCAGCAATCCCTGCAGAAGAAGAACGAGAAAGTGGTGCCACTCGACATCACCCTGACACAGGATAAGCGCATCCTCATCATCTCGGGACCTAACGCTGGAGGTAAATCTGTATGTCTCAAGACCGTAGGTCTGCTTCAGTATATGCTGCAATGCGGATTGAGCATCCCGGTGAGCGAGCGTTCCAAGACAGGTATTTTCCAGAACATCATGATAGACATCGGTGACGAACAGAGTCTGGAGAACGATCTGAGTACCTACTCTTCTCACCTCCTGAACATGAAGAATATGATGAAGGCAGCCAATGGCGACACCATCATACTGATAGATGAGTTTGGTACAGGTACCGAACCGGGCATTGGCGGTGCCATCGCCGAAGCCGTGCTCGACAAGTTCTGCAAGCAGCAGGCGTATGGCCTCATCACCACCCACTATCAGAACCTGAAGCATTTTGCCGACAGTCACGAGGGAGTGGTAAACGGTGCCATGCTTTACGACCGTCACGAGATGAAGGCACTCTTCCAGCTCGCCATCGGTCGCCCAGGTTCATCTTTCGCCATCGAAATTGCAAGAACGATTGGATTGCCGGAAGAAGTGATCAAGGAGGCATCCGACATCGTAGGTTCCGAATACATCCAGAGCGACAAGTACCTGCAGGATATCGTCCGCGACAAGCGATACTGGGAGAACAAGCGCCAGAACATCCATCAGCGCGAGAAGGATATGGAGAAGACCATCTCGAAATATGAAAGCGACATCGAGGATATCGAGCGCAGCAGAAAGGCAATTCTCAAGAAAGCGAAGGAGGAAGCTGCAGAACTCCTGAAGGAGAGCAACAAGAAGATTGAGAATGCCATCCGAGAGATTCGAGAGAGTCAGGCGGAGAAGGAGGAAACCCGTCGCATCCGCCAGGAACTCGATGCCTTCAAGCAGGAGGTCCAGGAGATTGACACCAAGGAATCGGACGACAAGATTGCCCGCAAGATTGCCCAGATCCAGCAGCGCAAGGAGCGCCATGCCAAGCGCCAGGCTGAAAAAAAGGAGAACCTGGAGAAGGCGGCTGCGGCTCTGCGAAATGCCCAGAGCAAGGTACAGAGCGACAGCAAGCGGGAAATCCAGGTGGGCGATACAGTACGAATCAAGGGCTTGACTACGATAGGAAAGGTAGAGAGCATCAATGGTGATACTGCCACTGCTGTTTTCGGCGGCATGCGTACCAAGATGCGCCTCAACAGACTGGAGCACGCCACAGCTACAGCCGAAAACGTAGATAAGACCGAGGAGCGCAAGGAAAACCTGGCTTCTTATGGTATCAGCAAGGAGACCCGCAAGACGATAGATGCCCACAAGACCAACTTCCATCAGGACCTGGATGTACGAGGTATGCGTGGCGATGAGGCACTGAATGCCGTTCAGTATTTCATTGACGATGCCATCCTGGTAGGTATGCCAAGAGTTAGAATTCTTCATGGCAAGGGCAACGGAATCCTCCGCCAGCTCATCCGTCAGTACCTGAGCAGCGTTCCAAATGTGACGCATTATGCCGATGAGCATATTCAATTCGGCGGTGCCGGCATCACGGTAGTTGATTTTTAGAAGAAAAAAGCGCCAGAAAAAGGAGTTATCATCTTCTAAACATAACCTAAAAAGGAATTATCTTCTTCTAAATATAATAAGGTATAATAGAAAAAGGGGGCAATTATCTGCCTCTTTTTTCTAAATAAACGTTAACAGTATAAACTTTTTCATTGAAAAATTTGGCAGGTTCAGAAATTTGCAGTACTTTTGCACTCGCTTAAAAGCAATAACCGCTTTCAAGTATATGAGACGGACAAGTCTCATACGACCAGCTCCCTCGGAATCCCCCAGGATGGGAACATAGCAAGGGTACTTGGTTGTAGCGGTGCGATATGAATCGCTTG
>JAIINY010000196.1:0-5826 GCA_022741625.1 Prevotella sp.
CGAATCACCGATTATGCCTTCGACCCTTTGCCGAAGATGCTCTTCAAGGGCAAGGCGAAGGTAAGGCATGATATGGATGCGATGAACCGTGATGAGGCTTACTGGAACAAGTACCGACAGGTGGATCTCACCAAGAGTGAGTCTTCGATGGACAGTTTCATCCACCGCATGGAGAATTCCAAGGGATTCAAGTACATCATCTTCGGCGTCAAGGCGCTCATGGAGAACTATGTAGAGATAGGAAACGGAGGAAAGGATGGCAGAAAGAGCCTCTTCGACCTCGGACCTATCAACACCTTCCTCTCCAACAACTACGTGGATGGCGTGCGCCTGCGTCTGGCAGCCCGTACCATGGCGGCACTCAATCCTCATTTCTTCTGGGATGGATATGGCGCCTACGGTACGAAGAGCCACGACTGGTACTATGGTCATCTCTTCACCTATTCGCTCAACAAGAAAAAGAACAGTCCGTTCGAGTTCCCGATGCGCAAGTTCGTCTTCGAGATTGGTCACGATATCACCTCTCCATCCGATGACAACCTGCTGCACAACAAGGATAACTTCTTCATGACCATCCGTGCCGCTACGCAGGACCAGATGTATCTCTATCAGCGACAGAAGTTCAGCTTCGTCTATGAGACCGACTGGGGACTCCGCTTCGATGCGGGAATGAGATGGCAGAGCAACCGCACCGTGGGCAATCTGCATTATTTCAAGGTGAACACGGGCGAGGAAGTAAAGAAGATACGCACCACTGAGGCATCTGTGGGCATCGACTACAACCCGGGTGTTACCTATGTCAACACCAAGCAGCAGCGATTGCCTATCAATCTCGACAGTCCTGAGCTCACCCTCCGCCATTCCATGGGTCTTGACGGATTCATGGGCGGTCAGTATCAGAGCAACCTCACCACTCTGGGCATCTACAAGCGCCAGTGGCTGGGCAGCTTCGGATATGTCGATTTCAACATCGTGGGCAAGATGCAGTGGAACAAGGTTCCATTCACCATGCTCGTCCAGCCACCAGTCAACCTCTCCATCTTCGAGCAGGAGGCAACCATCAGTATGATGAAAGACTGGGAGTTCCTGAGCGACCGCCAGCTCTTCTGGTCGGTAGCCTGGGATATGAACGGCAAGCTTCTCAACCGCATTCCGCTCATCAAGAAGCTGAAGTGGCGCGAGTATGTAGCCGTGAAGGGAGTATGGGGACAGCTCACCGACAAGAACAATCCGGTGAAGAATACATCGGATGACGTGATCTTCAAGTTCCCTAACAACTCCTATACCTTTGGCAACACGCCATATTGGGAGGTGGTAGCCGGTGTGCACAACATCTTCAAGTTCTTCGGAATCGATTATGTGCGCCGTATCAACTACCTGAATCATGCCAATGTAGATAAGTGGGGCATCCGAATGGGATTCCTCATGTCATTCTAGGAAAGATAAAACAGGGAGAACATAGCCTTTTGCTATGTTCTCCCTTCATCAAAGTTTGGTCATAAAAGAGTATATAACAACCTAAAAGAAGGAGATTTGCTTATGAAGATTCTATTGGCAGATAAGCAGGATATCACGCGTGCCGGACTGATATACGTGATAGAGAAAATGGAAGGATTGGAAACCAAGTATGTGGAAGACAAGACAGAGTTGATGCTTGCCTTGCGGGAAAACGAGGATACGGTGGTGATACTCGATTACACGCTTTTCGATATCAATGATTCCGCTGAACTGCTCATTCTCAACCAGCGCTTTCCCTATACCCGATGGCTGCTGTTCAGCGAAGACCTGAGTGCCGATTTCGTGCGGGTGCTCATCGCCAGCAGCAGTATGTTCAGCGTGCTTCTGAAGGAGAGTTCGCTGATGGAAATCAAGGAGGCGATACGCTTCTGCGTAGATAGCAAGCGTTTTGTCTGCCAGCGAATGATGGAGGTGCTCCTTACTCCGCCGCAGGAAGCAGAAGAAAAAGTGAATCTCACCAAGACCGAAACCGAGATTCTCAAGGATATCGCCCTGGGTATGACTACCAAGGAAATCGCCGAGAAGCGTTTCTCCAGTTTCCATACCGTGAATACCCACCGGAAGAATATCTTCAGAAAGCTCGGAGTGAACAATGTGCATGAAGCAACAAAGTATGCACTTCGCGCCGGACTGGTAGATTCTGCGGAATATTACATCTAGAAGAAATAAACTGTTATAACAATTTTATAAACTCTAAAAACAAACTAAATGAAACCAACAAAGACATTATTTGTTACGGCTGCATTGATTCTGGGCACTATGGGTGTCCAGGCAGCTGATTTTGTCCAGAATGGTAATTATCTTACCGTACAGTTGAAACAGCACCAGAACTATGGTCCGTCGCAAATCCGCCTCCAGGTGGTAGGCGACCGCATCATCCGTGTGCAGGCTACTGCCGAGCAGAGCTTCCGCAGCAAGCAGAGTCTCATCATCGTGCCTCAGAACTCCAAGGCGCAGTATAAGGTAGAGGAGCAGGGCGATGACCTCATCATCACCACCGCTGCCATGCGTGCCGTGCTGAACGAGGCTACCGGACAGATTACCTTCTATGATCTCAAGGATCAGGTACTGTTGAAAGAGGTGGCACAGGGAGGAAAGACCTTCAAGCCTTTCACCGTGCCCAACCGTGAGATCGGTGTGGATATCGCCAAGGTACCTGAGGCTCAGAAGCACGGATGGTCGTGGCGTGCCCTCTTCGATTCGCCAGACAATGAAGCCTTCTATGGCCTCGGTCAGCACCAGAGCGAAGAACTCAACATGAAGGGCAAGAACGAAGACCTCTTCCAGTATAACACCAAGGTGAGCGTGCCTTTCGTCATCTCCAACAAGAACTACGGCATCCTCTGGGATTCGTATTCTTATTGCCGCTGGGGTAATCCGGACGATTATCTCCAGCTGAACCGTGCCTTCAAGCTCTACGACAAGGACGGTAAGGAAGGACAGCTCACCGGTACCTACGTGGCTAAGAACGGGCAGAAGATTGTACGTGGCGAGGACAGCATCTATTTTGAATATGCCATGCCTGAGGCTTCAGAAATCTGCAACCAGACCGATAAGGGAGGCATCCAGAACCTGCCTAAGGGCTTTGCTCTGAATGGCTCCAAGGTGGTTTACGAGGGATATGTAGAGGCGCCAACCAACAGCTTCTATCAGTTTATCCTCTACTATGCCGGCTATATGAAGATCTATATCGACGGCAAGCTGGTGGTGCCTGAGCGCTGGCGTACCGCCTGGAATCCGAATTCCTATAAGTTTGAGACAGCCATTCAGAAGGGCAAGAAGACCCCAATCCGCATCGAATGGCAGCCGGATGGCGATGTTTCCTACTGCGGTCTCCGTGTGGCTGCCCCACGTTCTGAGGCTGAGAAGAACCAGCTGAGCATCTGGAGCGAGATGTCGCCGGATATGGATTACTACTTCATCGCCGGAAAGAATATGGACGAGGTAATCTCGGGCTATCGCACCCTTACCGGCAAGGCACCGGTATATCCTAAGTGGGTGCTCGGCTTCTGGCAGAGCCGCGAGCGCTATCAGAGCAGCAAGGATATCGAGGAGAACATGAAGAAGTTCCGCGACCTGAAGATTCCGGTGGATAACATCGTACAGGACTGGAACTACTGGAAGCTGGATTCATGGGGAAGCCACGAGTTTGAGGCGGCACGCTATCCGAACCCTCAGGCGATGCTCGACAGCGTACACGCCCTGCATGGAAGATTCATGATTTCGGTTTGGCCGAAGTTCTATGATACCGTGAAGAATTACAAGGAACTGGATGCCAAGGGCTGGATGTATCACCAGGCTATCAAGGATGATATCCACGACTGGCTCGGTTTCCGCGGCTCCTTCTATGATGCCTACGATGCCGGAGCCAGAAAGATGTTCTGGCGACAGATGGATGAGAATCTCTATACCAAGTATAAGTTCGGTATCGATGCCTGGTGGATGGATGCTTCTGAGCCGAACGTTCGTGACTGTACCCCGATGTGGTACCGCAAGGCGCTCTCAGGTCCTACCGCCCTGGGTACGGCTACCGAGTATTTCAATGCCTACAGCCTCGTGAATGCCGACGCCATCTACAATGGTCAGCGCAGCGTGAACCCTAACCAGCGCGTCTTCCTCCTCACCCGTTCGGGCTTTGCTGGCGAACAGCGCTACAGCACCGCTACCTGGTCGGGCGACATCGCTACCCGCTGGGAGGATATGCGTGCGCAGATAACTGCCGGATTGAATTATTCCATGGCAGGTCTTCCTTTCTGGGGAATGGACCAGGGTGGTTTCTGTGTAGAAAACCGCTATGTGGCAGCCCAGCAGGAGTTTGACAAGACCGGTAAGGAGAATGCCGATTTGAAGGAGTGGCGTGAGTTGCAGGCTCGCTGGAACCAGTTTGGCTGTTTCGTTCCGCTCTATCGTGCCCACGGTCAGTGGCCGTTGCGTGAGGTCTGGAACATCGCACCAGCCGATCATCCTGCCTACAAGACTATCGTAGCCTACGACAAGCTCCGCTATCGCCTGATGCCTTACCTCTACAGTATGGCGGGTATGGTGCATCTCAAGGATTACACCATGATGCGCGGACTGGTGATGGATTTCAATGGCGATGAGAAGGTATTGGATATCAAGGACCAGTGGATGTTCGGTTCTGCCCTGATGGCTTGTCCGGTAGGCGAGTATCAGAAGTATTCACGCGAAGTCTATCTGCCTAAGCAGAAGGGCTGGTATGATTTCTATACCGGAGCATATCATGCAGGCGGTCAGACCATCGTGGCTGATGCGCCATACGATAAGATTCCAGTCTTCATCCCAGAGGGCGCCATCCTTCCGATAGGTCCTGAGATGCAGTGGAGTGATGAGAAGAAGCCGGAGCTGATCGACCTCTATGTCTATGCCGGCAAGGATGGCTCTTATACCTTGTACGAGGATGAGGGCACGAACTATAACTACGAGAAGGGCAAGTATGCTGTAATCGATTTCAAGTATGATGATGCCCGGAAGCAGGTTACCATCGGTGCCCGCAAGGGTAGTTTCGACGGCATGCTCCAGAAGCGCCGCTTCAACATCATCCTGGTAGATCAGAAGAAGCAGCAGGGCGTGAATCTCGCCAAGTCGCCTAAGGGCAAGGTGGTGAAGTATGCAGGTCAGGCAATGACTGTAAAATTGAAATAAACCTCCCTGGAGCGTTTTACCGATCCAAAGAGGAAGACATTCTTCGGCAAGTGTATCATCGTCTTGCGAGGTCACGGCACGCTCCGTGCCGAATCCATAGACTTACAACAAGCTACCCTTCAATTATAAAACAAAAAAGCATGCCAAAGTCATTTCGACTTTGGCATGCTCATTTAAGTTACATACAGCTCGTCACGCCCAGAGAGGCGGCAATAGCAGTCAAGATAGATAGTACTATCTGAAATACAGTTTTCCAAGTTTCTTTCTTCATACGCAGTTTTTTTAGTGATTAATGATTAGTGATTAAAAATCTACGTTGTCGCCACCGCTCTCGGTTCCGCCTCCGCCCTGGCTGGTATCGCCTCCGCCCTGGCTGGTATCGCCTCCGCCCTGGCTGGTGCCGCCGTTATCCTTGTTGGTCTCGCCGCCAGCGCCCTGACTAGTACCACCTCCGCCCGGTGTATTCTCCGTTCCGCCGCCGTCATCAGCCCCGGTGGTATATTCATCGTATGCCACGATCTTGGTGAGCTTCTTCAGCTCGGCGTTGCTCCAGGTCTTCGTGTTTCTCACAATCAGATGCACGCCCAGCACGCTAGCCGCCGTCACCTTCTCCTTGCTCACCTCGCCACGCGAAGTCATACCGAT
>JAIINY010000197.1:0-5790 GCA_022741625.1 Prevotella sp.
GTAACGCCCTGCTCTTCCTTCACCTTTTCGATGATAGCCTCGAATGGATCGATGTCTTCCTTGTTAACTGGCTTAAGACCCATAACAACATCACCGTACATCTGCACGAAACGACGATATGAATCATAAACGAAATGAGGATTACCAGTCTTCTTGACCATACCCTCAGCCACCTCATCATTCAAACCAAGGTTGAGGATAGTATCCATCATACCTGGCATAGAAGCGCGAGCACCTGAACGTACTGAAACGAGGAGAGGATTCTCTACGGAACCGAACTTGCAGTTCATCAAAGCCTCAGTATGAGCTACAGCTGCAGTTACTTCGTCCTGAAGAAGTTCCTTGATTTTTTCCTCACCCACCTCATAATATTCATTACATGTATCGGTTGTGATGGTGAAACCTGGAGGAACAGGTACACCAATAAGATTCATCTCAGCGAGGTTTGCGCCCTTACCGCCAAGAACTTCACGCATCTTCGCATTACCTTCGGCTTGTCCATTACCGAATGTATAAACTCTTTTTTCGTTCATTTTGTTATAGGTTCAAAAATTTTATATAATTCTAGTTATTATCAAACTGCTTTGATGATGCAAATATACAACATTTCTCTGAAACTACCAAACTTTTATACTCTTTTTTGCTATCTCGAGATTACATTTTAAGCTGTTGTCGCACACACGCAGATATTTTTAACAATCCCCAAGAAAAAAGTGAAAAATGTAGGAAATTTAAAAGCGGACCAAGTTGGCGATTCCCCCCAAACCTCATGTAGCAGAGGCGCAGGTCACACCACCAGACAGCCCATACTATCCCAAGTAACCAATATAATAATGTACGCGCGAAAAGGTACCAGATTAAAAATAATCGGGACAACTCTTTCGTTTCTCGCAAAAATGTATTAACTTTGCAGCCATAAAAAAACAAATTTGAATTATGGCAAGAAAACGTAAACCATTACCTCTCTTGGAGAACATCACCATCGAGGCCGTAGCAGCAGAGGGTAAGTGCATCACTCGCGTAGATGACCAGGTCATCTTCGTACCTTTCTGCGTACCTGGCGATGTTGTAGATTTGCAGGTAGTTAAGAAAAAACATAAGTATTGCGAGGCGAAGGTAGTTCGCTTCATCAAGAAGAGCGACGTAAGACAGGAGCCTATGTGCGAGCACTTCAGTATCTGTGGCGGTTGCAAATGGCAGAACCTCCCTTACGAGGAGCAGATCAAGGCGAAGCAGAAGCAGGTGGAAGACCAGCTCACCCGCATCGGCAAGATCGAACTCCCTGAGTTCCGCCCTATCATGGGCAGCGTGAAGACACAGGAGTACCGTAACAAGATTGAGTTCGGATGCAGCAACAAGCGCTGGTTTACTTCTGAAGAGTTGGCTCAACTTCCTCAGAAAGAGGATGATACCACAACTTCACTCAAGGAGCGTCACGCACAGAATGCCATCGGCTTCCATATCACTGGTGCCTTCGACAAGATTTATCCTATCAAGAAGTGCTGGCTGATGGATGACCTCTGCAACGAAATCCGCAACTTCGTCTTCGAATACGCAGACTCTCACAACTATACCTTCTACGATCTTCGTGAGCAGCACGGATTGCTCCGCGACATGATGATCCGCAATTCGAACACAGGCGAGTGGATGCTCGTATTCCAGTTCCACTATGATGAGGAGGGTGATGAGCAGAGAGCATTGGAACTGATGCAGCAGGTGGCTGACAAGTTTCCTCAGATTACCTCACTCATGTATGTAGATAACCAGAAGGGAAATGATACCATCAACGATCTGGACCTCATCCTCTTCAAGGGCAACGACCACATCTTCGAGCTGATGGAGGACCTGAAGTTCAAAGTAGGTCCTAAGAGTTTCTATCAGACTAACACCGAGCAGGCTTACCACCTCTACTGCGTAGCTCGCGAGTTTGCCAACCTCACCGGAAACGAGTTGGTCTACGACCTCTACACCGGCACGGGAACCATCGCCAACTTCGTGGCTCACAAGGCAAAGAAGGTGATCGGCATCGAATACGTGCCAGAGGCTATCGAGGATGCAAAGGTGAATTCTCAGGTGAACAACATCGAGAATACCCTCTTCTATGCAGGCGATATGAAAGATATCCTGACCAATGACTTCATCGCCCAACACGGTCGCCCAGATGTCATCATCACCGACCCTCCACGTGCCGGAATGCATCCTGATGTAGTGAACGTCATCCTGAATGCGGCTCCTAACCGCATCGTATATGTAAGCTGCAACCCAGCTACCCAGGCTCGCGACCTGCAGTTGATGGACGACCACTACAAGGTGGCTGCCGTTCAGCCGGTAGATATGTTCCCTCATACTCCTCACGTAGAGAACGTCGTTTTGCTCGAGAAGCGCAGCGATGCTGAAATCAAGCAGAAGCTGAAGGAGCGCCGAGAGCGTGAAAAGGCGATAGCTGAAGCCAAGGCTGCCAAGGAGGCAGAGAAGCTCGCTCTGGAAGCAGCCAAAGCGGAAGACCTGACAGAAGAGGAACTCGCTGCCAAGAAATAAACCTAGAAACAAAATAAAAATAAGATGAAAAAAGGTATCATCCTGGCGCTCATGGCTTTGACCACGGTCTCAGCCAGTGCACAAAAAAAGCAGACCATCGAATTGCCTTCGTGGTTGAGCAACGTAAAACTGTCGGGTTATGGAATGACCCAGTATCAGTACAACGGACAGAAGAACGCTGAGTCCAACTCATTCAACATCCGAATGGGCCGTATCGCCTTGGAGGGTCGCATTGCAGAAGACTTCTATTGGAAGACCCAGATTCAGTTTAACGGTAACACCTCCAACCTAGGGTCCAGCCCAAGAATGGTGGATCTGTTTGCTGAATGGCAGAAGTACGACTATTTCAAGGTGAAGGTGGGTCAGTTCAAGAACCCATTTACCTTCGAGAATCCGATGCATCCTATCGACCAGGGCTTCATGGGTTATTCCCAGAACGTGAGCAAGTTGGCAGGCTTCAGCGACCGTGCCGGCGAACACGCTTCCAACGGTCGTGACATCGGTTTGCAGCTCCAGGGTGATTTCCTCAAGAATGCCAACGGCCGCAACCTGCTGCATTATCAGATTGGAGTGTTCAACGGTCAGGGCACCAACACCAAGGACGTTGACAATCAGAAGAATGTGATTGGTGGTGTATGGGTAATGCCAATAAGCGGCATGCGTATCGGTGCCTTCGGATGGACGGGGTCTTATGCAAGAAAGGGTAACTGGACGGAAACCGTAGCCGACCCAACCTCTAGCGTAACTCCTGGCGCAACAAAAGAGATTACTCATACCAACGAGGTTCGCAGTCTGAACCAGAACCGTTACGCCTTCTCTTTCGAATACAAGAAAGACGGATGGACTGTTCGTTCTGAGTACATCCACTCTACCGGCAAGGCATTTGCCAAGAGTCTCACCAGCTTCAACGATGCCAATTCCAAGGATTGCAGCCTGAACGAGAAGATTGGCGATAAGGCACAGGGTGTTTACGGATTGGTTATCGCTCCATTGGCTCAGTTGCCAAAGAACAGCCGTATCGACGTGAAGGCACGTTACGACATGTATCAGCCTAACGGCAAGAGCAACATGCAGAAGACCCAGTATGAGGCAGGTTTGAACTTCCACATCGGCAAGCGCATCTCCATCCTCACCGAGTATGCATTGGTGAATGACAAGACCCTCGCCAAGCACAATTACTCCATGGCAGATGCTGAGTTCTGCTTCCGCTTCTAACACGCCCTGAAAGGGCAGAAGCTCCCAGCCCAGGGCAACACCCTGGGTATTAAGGATATATATACAAAAGACGCCCTGTAAGGGCAAAAGTTTTCTGATATCTTTAAAGCTTTTGCCCTTACAGGGCGTCTTGTTGAATGCGCTTTTTTACCCAGGGTGTTACCCTGGGCTAGGAGCTTCTGCCCTTTCAGGGCGTGTGGGGCAAACCATTACAGGGCATGTGGGGCGATCTCTCTAGAAAGAGTAAGAGAATCCGATAGACATGAACTCCTTAAACTGCCAATAGCTCTGATCATCCTTACGCTGCGCTCCATCATCGAAACGAGGATAGAGGAAGATATTAGATGAAATATAACGATTGAACTGGAAGGTAATCGTGTTTTCCCACTCTATCTCAGCACGCTTGAAGGTAGTATATCCCCAGAGACGAGTCTTCCACTTCAGGTTATCCATCACCTGCCAGGTCAGATCGAAGGTACACTCAGAACCGTAATCAGTCATACCATGCTGTCCCTCCTTCAAACCGTATCTTGTGGCAAGATCCTCACGACCCACATACTTCCAGTTGAACGCCAGAGGAGCCAGATGGGCACTACCCTTCAGCCTGTGATTCAACCAATCTACCGTATAATCCATACCGACAGAGATATTCAGGTTGAATGGTGAGAAGAAATCGGAATAAACCATTTTGTCATTACTCTTGTAACCATGGGCAAACTGCGTCTGCGCCACCATCTGGATGGTATAATACCATTTTCTGGATGCCTGAAGGCCCAACTTGCTGGTGTATCGGATCAAGTCGTCGGATGTCTTGAGCGAATGCACCGAGTCTCCCTTGGAAGTCTGGTAGCCCAATCGCATCTCCAGCTTATTCTCCCACTTCACCTTCTGCTTGTTGTTGTAATTCGCCAGCATCGTTACGCGTCCCAGCAGAGAGTAGTTGCTCTCACCACCCTTGTACCAGTTGTCAGACACATAGTTTTGCAGGAACTGCAGATAGTAATCTCCGCCGAAAGTCCAGAAATTAGGTTTGAGGATCACGATATCCGATGGCGCAGTTTCCGGTTCGAAGACCTTAGGTGCCACCTCTTCTATAATGTCGCGCTTCGGCTTCTTGGTCTTTGAATCCGCCACGATTGGAGCGCCCACCTCTTCCAGATGTCGCTGCGTAGTCTTCACCAGGTCTGGACGGTTAAGATAGACGTCCATCAGCGTCTTATCGAGCATCACACCAAGCGAATCGTCTAGCTCTCCCTCAGGACGGAGGCGCAGAAAATGATTGGCAGGTGAACGATAAAACGTGAGTGGAGTGAAGAGCATGGCATATCGGGAGTCATCCGAAGACATCTCAGTAGAGTCGATACGTTCCCTGATGTGAGCCAGCGAGTCCACATAACTCTCCACCATCGATGGAGTTTTCACTACCACATTATGCTTACGGGAACGTTGGGCATCAGCCGTCACAGAACCCGCAACCAAAGCTAAAATGAGTAATCCAAATCTTATTTTCATACCTTCATATACTAATTTGGGCACAAAGGTAACAAAATAATTCTAAATTCAGCGCCATTCTTTACAAATATTTTGGCTAATTCATAATTTTATAGTAACTTTGCACCCAAATTATTCTAATTATAAATTATAAACATCGTGGCTGAAACAAAGTACATCTTCGTTACTGGTGGTGTGGTTTCTTCTTTGGGTAAAGGAATCATATCTTCATCCATCGGTAAACTTCTTCAAGCAAGAGGTTACAATATTACTATCCAAAAGTTTGACCCATACATCAACATCGACCCGGGTACGCTGAACCCGTATGAGCATGGTGAGTGCTACGTAACGGTAGATGGTATGGAGACCGACCTCGACCTCGGACACTACGAGCGATTCACCGGCATTCAAACTACGAAAGCGAATTCTCTCACCACTGGTCGTATCTACAAGGCAGTCATCGACAAGGAGCGTCGTGGCGATTATCTCGGCAAAACCATCCAGGTGGTGCCTCACATCACCGACGAGATCAAGCGCAACGTGAAG
>JAIINY010000198.1:0-5788 GCA_022741625.1 Prevotella sp.
GTGATAGGTTTCATCAAGGAGCATCCGACGCTGTTTGACGACTATAAGCCAGGGATGTCATTGGACAGACTGGTGAATGTGGTATGCAACAGACTGTTGAACAATCCCATTGACGTGCGTGAAAGCAGAGTGGCAGAACCCAAGCGAGATGCCAAGCCCTTCAACCTGTCAGACTATGACATCTTGCGTTTCAACCCAAGGGAAAAGGACACCCAACGGAAACACTATCCTTATTTCAAGGAAAGAGGCATCAACATGGGGACCCAGTTCGCCTTTCACAAGCATTTCTTCTTGGCGACCAAGCGTCGAAATGACGGATTGAGCTTTGCCAATCTCGCCTTTCCACTATCCTTGCCGTCCAAGCCGGACAGCATCGTTGGATTGGAAGAGCGAGGCAGACCGAGACGAGAGGACGGCAAGGCATACAAGGGCAAGGCGGAAGGAAGCAACAGCAGTGAAGGATTGTGGATAGCCAACCTGACAGGTAAGCCATTGAAAGAAGCCACAAATATTCTATGGTTTGAGAGTGCATACGATGCTATGGCAGAGTACCAAATCAATCCAGTGAAGAACGTGTATGTCTCGACCGGAGGTACACCGACAAAGGGGCAAATAAAGGGAATGCTGGAAGAGACCCGACAAGCGAACCATTATTTGGGCTTTGACAAAGACGAGGCAGGACGTGGCTTTGTGAAGAACTTCAAAGCAATCGCTAAGGAAATGGGATTTACAGATTTCACGGTGCAAGCCTTTCATCCTTTGGGACAATATAAAGACTGGAACGATGCCTTACTTGGTAAACGAGACCGACGGTTGATAGACCAAGGAGAGATAGACTTCGACTATTTCGAGTTCGCCAAGGCGCAAGAGGCTGAGAGGCAACAAGAGCAAGCCAAACAGAAGGAAAAAGAGGAACAGACATCGGGCTTCCGCAGATAAAGCACGGTGTCATTATCAAAAAGGAGAATTATGCAGCAGACATATCGGTATAGAAACATCATCATCAAGCCCCATTGGATGCAGTTCGTCATCAACGAGCTGCACCTGTTTGTGCTTATAAGCGTAGGCTTTGTATATGCAGGTATTGATGATGCCGTTCTCTCCACTTTGGTGTTTGTCCTCTCGCTTTTGCTTTCCCTATGCTTGGCATATCGGCTTGTCTATTTATGCAGGATGCGGTACATCATCAGTAACGAACAATTGGTGTTTGAACATGGCGTGTTTCATCGGGAAGTAGATTATCAGGAACTGTATCGTGTGGTGGATTTCAATGAGAGTCAGACATTCATGCAGCAACTATTCCGATTGAAAACCGTGAGCATATATTCTGGAGACAGAACGACACCAAGACTTGACATTATTGGAGTACCGATGAAGGAAGAACTGGTGACAACCATCAGAGAACGAGTAGAAACCAACAAATGCAGGAGGAGCATCTATGAGATTACAAATAGGTAAGATATGGTTGATAGCAATTATCGGCATAGCAACGGCATCGAAAGCCAAGGCACAATTGGTGTCATCCAATCCCTTGGAATGGATGGCATTGGCAGAAGGCAATGAACTTATCAACAGTGAGATTGAAAAGCAAATCAACGGACAGACCAAGACGGCGTTGTTGCAGAATACAATGTCTGCCGAGTTCAACCAGATACACAAATGGGAGAAGAAGTACAACAGCTACCTGAAATCAGTGAACGGCTATGCCTCTTCGCTGAAAGCATGTACCCATCTGTATGATGATGGCGTGAAGATTTTCATCACGCTCGCCAAGTTGAAGACAGCCATTAAGGGCAATCCGCAGGGCATTGTGGCAAGTATGAGCATGAACAACCTATATATCGAGACGGCAACGGAACTGGTATCGGTTTTCAATCTGTTGAATGATGCCGTGGCAAAAGGTGGAACGGAGAATATGTTGACAGGAGCAGACCGTTCGAAGACTTTGTGGGCATTGAATGATAAGTTGTCAGCATTTCAGAAGAAGCTCAACAAACTGTATCTGAGCATCCGCTACTACACCATGAGTGATGTGTGGAACAATGTCACGGCAGGGATGATAGACAGAAGTAATGGTGAGATTGCCACCCAAGCATTGGGGCGGTGGCGGAGAGCTGCCCAAGTCAGTACACCATAATTATATAAAAGCATTCGAGTATGAGAACATGGATATTTTGCTTTGGCATCATGTTGCTTTCCGTCTGCAAGATGCAAGCCCAGAACGACCCTGTGTTGGCAGGAATGATATACGCCTATACAGACAAGGCTGAAAAGGAGTTGAAGAACCAGGAGAAGGTGATGCTGATGCAGACCACTGGTCATATCTGGTTGAAAGAGGAAGTGGAAGGAACCACCAATCTGCAACGAGAGTTCAACAACTACTTGAACTCGTTCCGCTCCATCGTGGTGTATGCTGCACAGGTATATGGCTTCTATCACGAGATAGACCGGTTGGTGGATAACTTGGGAGGATTCACCAAACAACTGGATAAACATCCGAGCAATGCCCTTGCTGTGGCACTGTCAGCCAAGCGCAACAAAATCTATCGGGAGTTGATTATGGGCAGCGTGGAGATAGTAAATGACATTAGGCTTGTATGCTTGTCAGGCAACAAGATGACCGAGAAAGAACGAGTGGAAATCGTTTTCGGCATCCGCCCCAAGCTGAAGGTAATGAACAAAAAGCTGCAACGGCTGACCAAGGCGGTGAAGTACACCTCGATGGCGGACATCTGGGCAGAGATAGAGGAAGGTAGCCACGACAAGGCAGACAAGAAAACCATCGTGAAGAACTGCATGAACAGATGGAAGCGAAACGGAAAGATCAAATAACAATAAAAAGATACGACTATGAGTATATGGGCAAAGATAGCAAAGTATGGCGGCAGTGCCTTGAAAGGTGCAGGTAGTGTCGCCAAGCAAGGACTGAAATCTGCAAGCAATACGGCTGTGCATCCCACCCAAGCACTAAGAGGCGCAGGAAGTGCGATGAAAACAGCCGCCGTGGGCAGCGCAGCAGGATATGTGGCATGGCAGAATCTTGTCAACGACAAGAGCATGGTGGAGATAGCCAGTGACGTGGTGGTCGGAAAAGACACCACGGAGAAAATATCCGAAGCTGTGGAAGACGTGAAAGGATTGAAGAACAAGGCAGGGGAAGCCGTGGATGCGGTGAATGGTGCCATGGGCGACATCAACAGCAAGTGGAGCGGTATGAGCAACTTCTTCCGTGGCATCTTCGGAGGCAACGGACTGGAGATGTTCGGCAACTTTTTCAAGAACTTAGGGAAAGGAAACGTGTCGGGACTGAGCCTTGCAGGACTGGTGACAGCTGCGTTTCTCACCTTCGGACGTTTCGGATGGCTTGGCAAGATAGCAGGAGCCATGCTCGGCATGATGCTAATCGGCAACAATTCCAATATCAAGAATATCGTCAGTGGTGATGGTGGTCAGGGAAGAAATGTGAACGAAACAGAAACGACCGTACGCAGTGGCGGCATGAAACGATAAACATAAAAACGACAACAACATGAGATATACAGAAGAAATGATGCTGCAATCAAAAAGCGGCTTTTGCATGCCCTTTGAGGAGCGAGGCAAGGATGTGGAACTGACACTTGGCTATGGCAAACAGAAGCATCCTGTAACAGGAACCGTGTTCTTCCATCACGGACTGGACTTTGAGGCAAACCACTATCTGCTGTCAGCCTTGGCAAGCGGAACGGTGTCGGGCATTGGCAATGATGCGACGCACGGCATCTACCAAGTGATACGCTACGGCAAGTATGAAGTGACCTACGCGCATCTTGCCAACGTGTTCGTGAACTTCGGACAAACCGTGAAGGCAGGAAACATCGTGGCATTGAGCGGCGACAGACTGCATTTCGAGGTGAAGTTTGACGGCAAGGAAATCAATCCGATTGATTTCCTGACCATGCTATATGGCAATGTGAAGGCAATGGAACAGACCGGTAAGACTGGTTTCCCTGAGTTTGAGACCTACGACATGAATATAGCCACACAGTATGACAAAGATCAGAAAGAGATAGAAGAACTGATGCTACGCTTCATGCCATCGTATATGGAAGACCTGTATAAAGGTATGTATGTGACACCGCAACATGCAGAGCAGTCGCTAAGGAACATCTTTACCTTGTCAGCGGCGAAACACTATTTCTATGAAGCTATGCCATCCATCAGCAATCCGTTAGGCATCGGGCAGAGAGCTATGCCCTTGGCTTGCAAGGTGCAGAACCTGCTGATTGCGGATTTCTTGAACTATTTGGCATTGCGGCATGGCATCTATCTGTCCACATTGAGCGAAGTTCTAAAAAAAAACTCCATAACGAAGCCGTAAGGACAAGTGGCATCATCGACCCGCTTGCTGATTTGGACATCGATGTGCAGAGCTTTGATATTCCAAGGTTGGTGAGCGTCTATCCCGACCGTGCAGGAGTGAGATGGTGGACAAAGGCGTGGTTCAATAACCGAGAGGAAGGAGAATGCTCCGTGGAGATAGAACTGCAGCAAGCCATCCTCTTCATCCATGACAGAATAGAGAAGGACTCTTGGCTGGAGGAATACTTTCCAAAGCAGATGGAAGTGTATCACCAAGCCATCGAGCAGACAAGAGAACAGATATTAGGTCAACTAAACGTAACGCTATAATGAGTACTATCAAGAACCCGACACGCTTTGCCGAACTGGAGTATTGCCTTCAAGGATATTTTGACGGCAAGCTGGCACCTGTGATGAAACAGGTGCGAGATGACTTGACTCACAAGCAACTGGAGGAAAGAGGCAGATACCAGAGCAGTTTGGCAGGAGTGCTTGCTTCTGCCAATCCGTATGCCGACAACACCGAGTTTGTTCTAAAGCAAACAGGCAAATGGAACAGCAAAACCACGGAGGACTATCTAGCGATGTGCAACCAGAAGATATGGAAGGACAAAAACATCGTGAAGGATTTGGCTCTTCTTGCTGGCGAGTGGCGCAATGCCGTGGTGAAGGAAATTGGACGAAGCAAATATGACGCTTTGTCGAAAGCCTGTGGCGAGGATTTGGCATACGCATACGTTGCACAAAGGATGGAAGACCTGATGATTGGGAAGCTCGTCAAGGACAATACACCCAAATCAACGATGGACTACATCTTGCGAAAGGCAGCACAAAACAGCATCTGGGGACTGCAAGAAGAACTGATGAAGTCACCATTGACGGCAGAGATAGAAGCTCGTGGCGAGAAAGCCTATAAGCCAAGCAAGACGGAGAAGTTTGCAGGAAGGGCTACCGCCTCTGTAGTGGATGCCGTGACCATGGGCGGTATCGGTAGTTGGAAGTCATTGGCTACCTTGGTGGGGAGCGACATGGCATTGGGCTATATTCTCGATTCCAAGAAGGGAAACGGCGAACAGCGGAAAGAGCAAGCCATGGAATTGAGCATCAGCAAGGGCGTATTCGGACAGAACGGCAATGCCTTCACTGGTTTTCGCTCACAAGCCAAGAAAGTGAATGCCACCGACAATGGCTATGTCAAGACGCTCAACAGCAAACTCCATAACAAGATACATATTCCACAAAAAGCATTTACACCTATGGCATGGACAGATAACAGTTTTAAGTTTCCTTTCCAAAAAGAGCAAGAGAAACGTAACGATCCGAAATACAAGAATGTACCGCTGATAGTGGCACCCGGCAAGGAAGATGCCTATCTGGAAGAGAAAGCCAAGCACGATGCAGCCAAGGTTGCAGAGGCAGAGCGCATCATCCAAGAAAAGAAAGAGGCAGA
>JAIINY010000006.1:0-27356 GCA_022741625.1 Prevotella sp.
CAAGGGAAGTCTCAACCTGAAAAGATTGAAGGCAGGCTGGGATGAAGAGTACCTGTCAAAACTTTTGGAGGGCAGCGCAATTTAATGCGTCTGCCCTGTTAACTTCCCCGACAACAGGTATTCATCTTTCCGGCAACTACTCCTATATGTTCCGACAACTTCCATTGCTCTTTACGATTGATTATTACGCTTGCTAATGGTACAAGAACCTATTCTTTCTGCATCTTTCGTTAGGTTTGCAAGTGAACTAGAAGTATCTAAAGCTCCAAATACTACTTTGTCAGCTATGTTGATGATATATTTGTTTCTCACTCGTGCACTTTGCTTGGAGTTGCGGGGAAGATGGGAGAGGGCATATAGCATCTCTGACATATAAAGAATTTATATCCTATAACGATGCAAAAATGCGAATAATTCTCTGAAAATCAAAGAAAACAATAACCTTTTTGCAGATTTGTCTGGAAATATTTGGTATTTTGAAAACTTCTGTGTATTTTTGCAGGAAATATGTGATATTCTGTATTTTGAAAGCAAATTTAAAAAAGGAGTTGTATGACAGCATTAAATATACAAGCAGCACAGAATGAAATTATTCGTCAGGTGCTTAATACACAAGATATCCATCTTTTGGATAGGATAAGAAAACTCTTTGCAAATAAAGAGGCAAATGAGGCGTGTATGGTTCAAGAAGAGCCTTGTATGACTAAAGAAGAAATACTCTCGGGTTTCGACAATGCCCTCCATGAGCTGAAGTCCTATCGTGAAGGAAAGCTAGAGCTTAAACCATTGGAGGACGTACTGAATGAGTTGTAAGATATATACGTTCCCTTCTTTTGAAAGGGAAGCTAAACGATTGAACAAGCGCTATAAGTCGTTTAAATCTGATTTGAAGGAATTGATGAATGAGTTGAGTTCTTCCCCCTCTTTGGGTGCAGATTTAGGTGGCGGCTTGCGTAAGGTTCGTATGGCTATCAAATCGAAAGGAACTGGTAAAAGTGGCGGTGCCCGTATTATAACAGTGGTGTTAGCTGATATAGAGGATGGTCTCGGCTTGCTTTATATTTATGATAAATCGGAGCGGAGTACTTTAAAGGGGAAAGAATTGACAGATTTGTTGAAGAAGAATGGCTTAGTTTGATATGCGATTTAAGAAAGAAGGAAAATATGAAGGAAAAGAAATTAAAAGCCTAATTGAGAGATTAAATGAATAAAAAAATCGCTCTGAAAGGTGAAGCATTATTTATGCTTGTTCCTTTCAGAGCGATTAAAATATTAAAGTATTATTGTATCTTTAGCCTATATTACAAGATCTTGTGATACAAGGCGATGATATCCTCCTTAGAAACCTCACGAGGGTTACCTGGAGTACAAACATCGGTGAATGCCTGCTCGGCAAGGGCTGGGATGTCTGCCTCTGTAATACCCAATTCGCTGAGATGCTGAGGGATACCTACCAACTTAGACAACTCCTCGATAGCATTGCATGCTGCCTCTGCTGCCTCCTGGTCGGTCATACCATCCTTGTAAACACCCACAACCTTGGCAATCTGTACATACTTAGGAACACTTACCTCCATATTGAAACGCATCACGGTAGGAAGCAGGATAGCACAAGCTACTCCGTGAGGAACGTCATGAAGGGCACTCATAGGGTGAGCCATACCATGGTCAACGCCCAAACCAACATTAGAGAATGCCATACCGGCAATATACTGAGCTACAGCCATACCGTTGCGACCCTCGGGATTGGTAGGGTCATTCACTGCAACAGGCAGGTACTTATGAATCATCTCGATAGCCTTGAGCTCGAACATATCACTCATCTCCCAAGCTGCCTTGGTAATCAAGCCCTCAATAGCGTGAGTCATCGCATCCATACCGGTAGCTGCGGTGAGACCCTTTGGCAAAGAGTACATCAACTCAGCATCTACGATAGCAACGGCAGGAATATCGTTAGGATCCACGCATACCATCTTCTGCTGGCGCTTCTCGTCGATAATCACATAGTTGATGGTTGTCTCTGCTGCGGTACCAGCAGTAGTAGGAAGAGCTACGATAGGCAAGCACTTGTTCTTGGTAGGAGCAACCCCCTCCAGAGAAACGATGTCGGCAAACTCTGGGTTGGTAACAACCACGCCGATACCCTTTGCCGTATCCATAGAACTGCCACCACCGATAGCGATGATGAAGTCTGCCTCAGCATTCTTGCAAGCCTCAATACCTGCAGTAACATTAGAAACTGTTGGGTTTGGCTTTACGTCATCAAATACTTCGTAAGCGATGTTGGCCTCGTCCAATACATCGAGCACCATCTTGGCAACGCCAAATTTCATTAAGCCCTTATCTGTTACAACCAAAGCTTTTTTCCAACCACGACTAGCGATTACTGTAGGAAGCTCCTTGCGGGCACCTGGGCCAAAATAGGAAACTTCATTAAGAATGAATCTGTTTACCATAAATGTCTTTGTTTAAGATTGAATTTATTAATTAATAATATATTTAGTATCTATAGTGCCATACAATATTACCATACGTTATTTGTATGGCACAAAGATACAGCTTTTCTGTGACACAGCCAAGTTTTTCGTGTTAAAAATCATCGGATAGGGCAAAGATTAAAGGCTTATCTCAAAAAAAATGGCGTTTTTTTGATTTTTCCCCTCTACTATTTTGCACTTTCAAAATAAAAGCGTAATTTTGCAAAGAAAATAATAAGAAACAATAACATCAACTTATGAAGAAAACTTATTTATTACTTTTAACCGGACTCATTTGCTCATCAGCATGGGCAGATGGTACTTTAGGAGGTTACTTCTACAATCAGCAGGCTGCGCCTACGGGATGGGAGTGGCAAAGTCCTGACTCCGTAGCTGTCAACAAGCAGCAGCCGCATGCTTGGTTCTTCTCGTTCCGCAATATCGAAGAAGCGAGAAAGGTTTTACCAGAGAACAGTTCTTACTGGAAATCTCTCGATGGATTATGGAAGTTCCATTGGGCTCCAAATCCAGATGAGCGTCCTAAGGATTTCTACCGTACAGACTATGATGTCTCTCAGTGGGACGACATCAAGGTGCCGATGAACTGGAATTTGGCAGGTCTGCAGAAAGATGGAAACAACAAGTATGGAGATCCGCTTTATTCTAACCAGCGTGTCATCTTCCAGCACTCCTGGCAGCCGATGAACGACTGGAAGGGTGGAGTGATGCGTACACCTCCTACCGACTGGATGACCTATCGCAACCGCAATGAGGTGGGTTCTTATCGCAGAACCTTCTCCGTACCTGCAGACTGGAAGGGACAGCAGATCTATCTCAACTTCGATGGTGTAGATTCATTCTTCTACCTATATATAAATGGTAAGTATGTGGGATTCTCCAAGAACTCACGTAACCTGGCTGAATTCGACATTACACCTTATCTTAATAAGGAGGGTGAGGAGAACACTGTAGCTGTAGAGGTTTATCGCCATTCAGACGGTTCTTTCCTGGAGAGCCAGGATATGTTCCGCCTGCCTGGTATCTTCCGCACCGTGGCTTTGGTTGCCAAACCACAGGTTCAGGTAAGAGACATCAAGGCTATTCCTGACTTGGATGAAACCTACAGCCATGCCACCTTGCATATCACAGCCCAGTTGCAGAACCTTTCCAAGAAGGCTATCAAGGGTTATACCTTGCAGTATTCACTCTATGCCAACCGTCTCTATTCCGACGACAATGATCTGATGGAAGGCGTTACAGCTTCGACTCCTCTCGTTGGCAAATTGAATTCCAAGGGCGAGATTGCTCTGGAGACTACGCTCGATGCTGCCAACAAGGTGAAGCTCTGGAGTGCAGAAGCTCCTTACCGTTATACATTGGTAGGAGAATTGAAGGATGCCAAGGGCAAAACTGTTCAGACTTTCTCTACCATCGTTGGTTTCAGAAAGGTGGAAATTAAGGAGACTCCTGCCGAGAAGGATGAGTTCGGATTGGCTGGAAGATATTACTATCTCAACGGACGGCCTATCAAGCTGAAGGGTGTCAACCGTCATGAGAACAATACGCTGTTGGGGCATACCGCTACACGCGAACAGATGGAGAACGAAATCTTCCTGATGAAGCGTGGTAATATCAACCATGTGCGCAACAGCCACTATCCTGATGCACCTTACTGGTATTATCTCTGCGATAAGTATGGTATTTATCTAGAGGATGAAGCTAATCTCGAGAGCCATGAGTACTACTATGGCAAGCAGAGTCTTTCTCATGTGCCAGAGTTCCGAAACGCTCATATCGCCAGAAACATGGAGATGGTACACGCTACAGTGAACCATCCTTCTGTAGTAATCTGGAGTTTGGGTAACGAGGCTGGTCCTGGCAAGAACTTCGTAGATTGCTACAATGCCATCAAGGCTTACGATACCAGCCGCCCAGTTCAGTATGAGCGCAACAATGATATTGTGGATATGGGTTCTAACCAGTATCCTTCCATCGCCTGGGTTCAGGGAGCCGTACAAGGCAAGTACAAGCTGAAGTATCCGTTCCATATCTCTGAGTATGCTCACTCTATGGGTAATGCCTGCGGTAACCTGATAGATTACTGGGATGCCATCGAGAGCACCAACTTCTTCATGGGTGGAGCTATCTGGGACTGGGTTGATCAGGCTCTTAACAAGCAGGATCCTGTAACCGGACAGACCTACTGGGCATACGGTGGTGACTTCGGTAAGGACAACAAGCCAAACGATGGTATGTTCTGTATGAATGGTATCCTTCGCCCAGACTTCTCACCTAAGGCTCAGTACTATGAGGTAAAAAAGGTTTATCAGAATGTAGGCGTGAAGGCTGTAGATATGAAGCAGGGACAGATTGAAATCTTCAACAAGAACTACTTCGAGCCTCTCAAGAATTACCAGATTGTATGGTCTCTCTATAAGGATGGCGTCTGCATTTCAAAGAATCAGCCATTGCAGGGTGCCAAGAATATCGTGGGGCCTCGCGAGAAGGGCTTCTATACCTTGCCATACGATTATGCAAGCCTCGATCCGAAGAGCGAGTACTTCGTAACAGTTCAGTTCCTTCTGGGTAAGGATATGCCATGGGCTGCCAAGGGCTATCCTCAGATGGAAGAGCAGTTGAGAGTGAAGGGCGCTGATGTGGCTGCTCCTTCTATCGCTACTGTTGCCAAGAACGGTAAGGCGATGAAGCTTTCGGTAGATAAGGCGGCTAAGCGTGCCAACATCAAAGGTTCTAACTTCCAGGTGGCATTCGATCTGAATACCGGTGCTATCTATAGCTTGAAGTATGGCAGCCAGGATATCATCAAGGATGGCAATGGTCCGAAGCTTGATGCATATCGTGCTCCTACAGACAACGATGCCGGTATCGGATACCACAATGCATGGTTCAAGAACGGTCTGTACGACCTGCAGCATGTAGTGAAGAACTGGAACTATACAGCCAAGAAGAATGGTACTTACCAGCTCGACTTCACTGTAGAGAGTCAGGGTAAGGAGGGATGCGATGTGAATTACAGCAACCGCGACCGTGACCCAGAGTCTTGCTATAATTTCGAGAAGAACAAGCATGCCTTGACAGATACTGACCTGAAGTTCACTTCACGTCAGATTTATACTATCTATAAGGATGGTTCTATCGAGATGCAGAGTGCCATTGGGGCTAACCGTTCTAAGGTCATCTTGCCTCGTATCGGCTATTCTATGGTATTGCCAAGCGAGTTGAACCAGTATGATTATTATGGACGCGGACCTGTCAACAACTACAACGACCGCAAGACCAGCCAGTTTATCGGTTGGTACCACAGTCCGGTAGCAGAGCAGGGCATCATGCTTCCTAAGCCACAGGCACAGGGCAACCGCGAGGAGGTACGTTGGTGTGCTGTTACTAACGACAGCCAGCAGGGTGTAGTATTCATCTCTGATAGTACTATGTCTGCCTCAGCATTGCCTTGGAGTCAGCAGGAGTTGACTTTGGCAGCACATCCATATCAGTTGCCAAAAAGCAGCGGTACTCACTTGCACCTGGATGCAAAGGTTACAGGATTGGGCGGTGCCAGTTGTGGACAGGGTGGTCCTTTGACGCCAGATCAGGTACGCAGTACTCCTACCACATTCGGATTCATCATCCGTCCAGCGGTGAAGTCAGAGCTTGGAAATATCGTAAAGGTTTCAGCTACCGGTCGTGAAATGATGAAGGAAATGATGAAGAAGATGCAGCAGAATCAGCAGACATCCGGTCTTCAGATTGCCTTTGCTTCCAGCCAGGAGCCAGACGAGGGTGATGCAGCCTATTTGGTAGATGGCGATCCTTCTACATTCTGGCATACGATGTATTCCATTACATTGGCGAAGTATCCTCACTGGGTTGATTTCGATGCTGGCAAGCAGAAGGTTATCAAGGGCTTTACTTATCTGGCACGCCAGGATGGTTCTTTGAATGGTTGCATCAAGGATTATGAAATCTACGTTAGCAACGACAACAAGACTTGGGGTGAGCCAATCTTGAAGGGTCATTTTGAGAAGACAGCCAAGCTGCAGAAGGTGATGTTGAACAAGCCTGTCAAGGCTCGCTACTTCCGTCTGCGTGCATTGAATGAGCAGAATGGTCAGGATTATGCTTCTGGTTCAGAGTTTACACTGATTGCAGAATAAATAATAGTATATTAAAAAAGGCTGGTGCACATAGCATCGGCCTTTTTATTTTAAATATGAAATGCTTTTGTATTTACCCCGATGTATATATAAACAAAAAGTGGATTAACCTTTCGATTAATCCACTTTTGTGATTCCGTTGGGGTTCGAACCCAAGACCCACAGCTTAGAAGGCTGTTGCTCTAATCCAACTGAGCTACGGAACCAACACTGCCATTTTTCATTAGCGTTTGCAAAGGTAATACTTTTTTGTGAATCCACCAAATATTTTGGGATATTTTTTTCTTTTATTTCAATATTACGTAAATTCTTTATAGCAAGAGCATCTTCTTCGATTATTTTTAAAGCTTTTGCCCTTACAGGGCGCAGAGCTAAAACAACAAAAAAAACAGGGTGTTACCCTGGGGATGTATGAATTCCGCTAGGCGTCCCGGCGGATTTGCAATCCGCCGTAAAAAAAGGTTCGACCTATTAAAACTGGGGGATTTGTAATCCCCCAACAAAAGAAAAAGCATACTTCTTTGCTGCGGATTGCAAATCCGCAGAGCCTAAATAGGTTAGGACATTTTTTAACGCCGGATTGCAAATCCGGCGAGACGCCTAGCGGGGGCGGTGTTCAAATTCTCCGAGACGCCTAGCGGGCTTGCGTTCTTGAAGAAAAGAAGAAGAGGGTGTGTCTTGGACTTTTGACACACCCTCCTATGAGCTTTTGCCCTTTCAGGGCGTTTGAAAGTGCAATTATTACCACCTTCAATTTTGTTATTTCAATTAATCTGATTATTTCAGTTTCTTGAGATAACCCTCAGCACGGGTATCTCCTAGTTCATTTGCTTTTTCCAGATTCTTGCGAGCCTCTTCCTTCTGCTTGTTCTCCATCTGGAGCAAACCGAGAAGGAGATAGCCATCAGCATATTCTGGAGCAATCTCTATGCAATGCTTGGCTGCACTGATGCCTTCTGCATATCGCTTCACACGCAAGTCAAGACTAGCCCATTCTGCAAAATAAGTAGGCTCGTTAGGAGCGAGGTAGCAGGTACGGGCAATATCAATCAGCGCTGGCTGCCACATACGCAACTTGGTCTCAGCCTTGTATCTTGCATAGAAGAATGCAGGATTAACAGGACGGACAATCGAATCATACATATTATAGTCAGCTATGGCACTGCGATACTCTCCCTGTTCCGCCTGGAAATCACCACGAGCCAGATAGTAAGGACCTGCCATGGTGCCCGAGTTCTTAGCCTCATTGACTGCACTGTCCAGCAAAACCTTGATCTCTGTAGCAGGAGCCTTGAGCTGAATCTTAGCCTGAGCTGCCTCCAGGAAGATTTCCGGATTCTTGACTGAAGTCTTGGTCAGGGCGATGAACATATCGTATGCCTTCTGATAATTACCCTTGGTGAAGATGATACGTGCTTCCTGATGCTGATATACAGGATTGGCATTGATGGCGTATGCCTTCTGTGCTTCCTCTATCGCCTTGTCGTAAGTCCAGGCTGTATAGGCTGAATCACCCTTATGAATCAGTTTCTGATAGATGACATCAGAATAATTGGAGTGGGCTTCATCCTTGGCTGAAGATTTCTTGATTCCATCTTCCATACATTTGGCAGCCTCGGCAAACTCGTTCTTATCTACAAGAAGAGTTGCTTTTTCCTTATAGCCGAATGCTGAAGTTGGGAACTTTGCCATAAACTCATCTGCATACTTGTCATAGATGTCGCGGGACACTTGAGACTTATTGAGCGTCATCATCGTAATCGCCTCCTGTTCTGTATCAGGAAGAGCAGTACGGATGCCTGTTTGGCGAAGGGCTGCATCCAGTGTGGAAAGACCCGTCACCTTCAACTCCTTGGCATAATTGGCATCAATGGCAGTTACCTGACCGTTGCTATGCATGATACCAATCACCTGACCGTTTTTGTTGACGAATGGGCAACCCACTGCATTGTCCGGTACGGTGTTGGAGAAGATGTAGTAATTGTAAGTTTCCTTAAACTTCTCAACGCTTGCGATATCCTCCTGCTGGAAAGGTGACTTCTTGATAGAATAAGGAACGAGCCAAACCTTGCTGCCCGCAGGTGATTCTGCCGTAGCAATGTTGGCAGCCGTGGTATTACCCAATACTCTGAACTTAGCCACATCGTAAAGCTCATCGGCTCCGAGGATGGCATCCACGTCCATCGACTTTCCGCTGACATCCACGATGGTAGCCTTCACAGCACCAATAAACGGTTTGAAGGTACCGATAGCCGTTCCCTTGTTATCAATAAATACACCTTGTGTAGAAGAGATGATGTTACCATCCTTGTTGAAGGTGGTGAGTGTAAATACGCTCTTGGCGGCTTTCTGTACAGAGCCTGGCTGAGCGAAGAGGGATGATGCACCCAGCATCAGTCCCATCAGTATCATATTTATTCTTTTCATATTCTCAATAATTCTTTGGCATTGGCAAGAGCTGCCTGCGTGATGTCACTGCCACTGAGCATCTGGGCAATTTCCTCAATGCGTTCCTGGTTGTTGAGCTCTTTCATGTGCGAGATGGTTCCGTTCTCGGTTTCCTCCTTCAATACCTTGTAATGATGGCTACCCTTAGCAGCAATCTGTGGCAGATGGGTGATGGAGAGTACCTGTCGGTTCTGGAGTCCCATCTCTTCCATGATATCTGCCATCTTTTCTGCTATCTTTCCGCTTACACCGGTATCAATCTCATCAAAGATGATCGTTGGCAACTTCACGGCTCCACTGATCATTGCCTTCAGCGAGAGCATCACACGGGCAATCTCACCACCCGAAGCAACCTGACTGACAGGCTGTAGCTGGGTACTCTTGTTGGCACTGAAGAGGAAGCTGACCTTATCGGCACCATTTCCTGACAGTGGCTTTTCTGCGAAGGCAATCTCGAATCTCACATTCGGAATGCCCAGCGGGATGAGTCTGCCCTTCATCTCTTTTTCGATGGCCTTTGCTGATTTCTGACGGATGGAAGTGAGTAGGGCAGCTTGCTTTTCAGCCTTGACAAGGAGAGCTGCAACTTCTTTTTCCTTCTCTTCTATGTCTTCATCGCCATTATCGATATGCGAAAGCTGTTCTGCTATGCGGTCACGGGTAGCAATGAGTTCAGTCACCGTTTCCACATGGAACTTCTGCTGCAGGGTGTAGAGCTTGTCCAGACGGGTATTGATGGCATCCAATCGGTTAGGATCGAATTCCACGTGATCTACACTACTGCTGATTTCCTGCGCGATGTCCTTCAGTTCGATATAGCTGCTCTGCATTCTGCCAGCCACATCAGCCATGCTTGGATAGACATCACATATATTTTTCAGTTGATGAGTGGCGTTCTTCAGTTTGTCAAGTATGCTGTCGTTTTCTCCTGAAAGCGCACTGTCTGCCTCGTAGAGAGCGGTCTTGATATCCTCCGAATGGCTCAGGGTCTCTGCTTCCTGCTCCAGCTGTTCCAATTCGCCTTCCTGTAGATTTGCCTCATCCAGCTCTTTATGCTGGAAGCGCATAAACTCCTCGTTCTCACGGTTCTTGGCAATCTCGGCTTTCAGCTCTTCCAGAAGTTCCTTGGCTTTGCGATAGGCATAATACTCCTTTTGGTAAACCTTGAGCTGTTCGGTATCCTGAGCGATGATATCCACCACATTCAACTGGAAGTCTTCTTTCTGCAGAAGAAGATTCTGATGCTGCGAATGGATATCCACGAGTTGCTCTCCCAATTCTCTCATACGGGTGAGAGGCACCGGTGTGTCATTGATGAAGGCACGGCTCTTGCCGGCTGCAGTCAACTCTCTTCGGATAATCGTATCATCGGCATCATAGTCGATGTCGTTATCATCGAAGAATTTCTGCATACCATATCTAGAGAGATCGAAGTGAGCCTCTATCACACATCGGTCTCTTCCAGCCTTGATCGCCTTGCTGTCGGCACGGTTACCCAGAAGCAGTCCGATGGCACCGAGGATGATACTCTTTCCTGCTCCTGTCTCACCCGTGATGACGGAGAAGCCAGGATAAAGAGAGATGTTCAGCTCGTCGATGAGCGTGAAGTTCTTGATATATAATTGCTTGAGCATATTTATTCTACTTTTTGATAAAGATATAAAAGGAAAGCTGATTCTGATTTTCAGAAGCTTCCGTTCTGGAAGATGATTCTATGAATGATGACTTCTTCCTGAAAGATTATTCCTTGATCTGATCCCAATATTTATTCTGGGAAGGATTGATGGAGAAGAGGAGTTCATAGATGCTCTCCTTTTCCTTTTGGGTTCCCTTGCCGCGATAGATGTTGGCAAGTTCATCCTTCTTGAAATCGGTCCATATCTGTGGCAACAAACTGAGTGGACGGTTTTCCTTCGCCTTCTTCAGTCCTGTTTCCAGGGCTGCGGTTATCTCTGTACGACCTCTTTCCGCATTATTTGCCATTTCGTCGAGTCCTTTCCGATAGTAGTCATACTGCAACTGTCTGAAGGGTTCCATCGCTCCATCCAGATAGTCTGAGATGATGGCATATCGGTTGCGGTCATCAGAGAAAGCCTTCCATCCGGGATAATCCAGATTCTGGGCATTGTTTGTCAGATTCATGCAGCGCTGCAGGATGTCTTCACCACCTTTGGATGCAAAACTATCCAGATCGATGCCGATGATAAGATATGCATAATAGGCAAAGAGAGCTGTAAGCTGATTGTCTATCTGCTGCTCATTGAACTCCAACTGGTCGTATTCGGCAAAACGAAACGTGAAGTTATCGTCCACATTATTATATAAGGTGGAGGTGTATGCCGAATTGAAGACGGGGCGATTGGCCTGTATCAGCGCCTTGCAGGTAAAGAGATTCTGGTCTCTGTCATACTTGGTGACGGTGATATTGAAGTTGCAGATGATGCGTTCGTTCTTCTGAAACTGAAGATGAGTCCATTGGCGATTGTTGACGAATTGCTGCAAGGTCTGTTGCAGATTGTCGAATACGCCTTTTTCCGTACCCGAGATCTGGGCATGGTTGATGGTAATCTTAGCTTGCAGCTCCTGTGCTGAAATCGTAGAAGGACAGCAGCACAGGAGACCACCAGCTAAAGATACCGGACTAAAACAGGAGAGCCAGCTCGTCAATGATGTCGCGAGCCACCTCAGTCTTCGGTTTCTTTTCATATTCTTTCTTTCCCTTTTCAGAGATGATGGTAATCTGATTGTCGTCAGTGCGGAAAGTAGTGCCCGGATTACGGGTAGAGTTGAGCACGATGAAGTCGGCGTTTTTCTTCACTCTCTTCTTCTGTGCATTACTCTCTTCATCGTTGGTTTCCAGGGCGAAAGCTACGATTCGCTGATTCTTTTGTTTCATCTGTCCCAAAGCTGCTGCGATGTCATGGGTAGGCACCAGTGTCAGCTCCAGGTCATCCTTTTCGCGCTTGATTTTCTTATCAGCTACATTGGCAGGACGGAAGTCTGCTACGGCTGCACAGAGAATGGCTGCATCAGAAGAAGCAAAGGCTGCTGTGGCTGCCTGATACATCTCCTCACAGCTCTCCACATTGATGCGGTGGATAGCAGGACTACAGTCTAATGAAACAGGACCTGCCACCAAAGTAACATCCGCACCACGGCGAAGACATTCTTCGGCAAGTGCGAATCCCATCTTTCCTGAAGAATAATTGCCGATGAAACGCACTGGGTCAATCTTCTCATAGGTTGGTCCAGCTGTAATCATCACCTTCTTACCGCAGAGGTCTTTCTCCGTATTCTTCTGGTTCGCTGATTCTACATCAGCAACCTCATCGGCACTCTCCATCATGTTGAAGTATCTATCCAGGTAATCCACGATGACATCCGGTTCCTCCATGCGTCCCTTTCCCTCTAATCCAGAAGCAAGGAATCCCACTTCCGGTTCGATGATATGGTTACCATAGCCGAGAAGGGCCTTCATGTTGGCCTGGGTAGAAGGATGCTTGTACATATCAAGGTCCATGGCAGGAGCAATGAAGACTGGTGCCTTCATGGAGAGATAGGTGGTGATGAGCATGTTGTCTGCAATGCCATGCGCCATCTTGCCCATGGTAGATGCAGTACATGGTGCAATGACCATCGCATCCGCCCAGAGACCGAGATCCACGTGCGAATTCCAGGTACCATCACGCTGCGAGAAGAACTCGCTTACCACAGGCTTGTGGGTCAGCGCCGAGAGGGTGATAGGGGTAATGAACTCCTTACCGGCAGGCGTAATGACCACCTGTACCTCAGCTCCCTTCTTGATGAGACCACGGATGATAAGGCATGACTTGTAGGCTGCAATGGAACCCGTAATGCCCAATACGATTTTCTTTCCTTTTAACATATTATTTTCCCATTCTCTTGTTGAACTCGCGCAGACGGATACGGGTGAGTACCTGCTTGGTATTGTTGGTGAAATCGCTTCCCAATACCCAGGTGAAGTAACCAGGATCCTTGGTCAGAATCTCTGCCACATCCCATCCTTTGTACTTGCCGAAGTTAAATACCTCGTGCTTACGAGGATTACCCTTTTCATCGAGTATCACATTGCCGTCGGCGTCCTTCAACTCCTGCCAGACTATGCGGCCGGCAAAGTCTACATTGTCGTTGCGCTTGGAGAACTCAGCAAGCTCGTCCATGTCATTGTTAAGCACACGGTCGGCTTCCTCCTGAACACCAGGGGCATAACGGTCCAGCTCGCCTTTCAGTACGCAATAGGTAGCCTCGGTATCCTGGTCGGCGCGGTGTGCCTCGAAGTCTTCCTCCATCTTTCTGCCGCAATAGAACTTGTAGGCAGCAGCCAGGTTACGACGCTCCATCTTCATAAAGATGTTCTGGGCATCAATGAGGCGACACTTAGAGAAATCGAAATCGATGCCGGCACGCAGGAATTCCTCTGCAAGCATAGGTACATCGAAATGATTGGAGTTATAGCCAGCGAAATCACAACCGGAGAACTCCTGGTTGAAGGTAGCCGCCAACTGCTTGAAGGTTGGTGCATCCTTCACATCATCATTGCTGATACCTGTAAGAGCAACCACCTCTTCAGGGATTGTCTTCTCTGGATTGACAAACTGGTTTTTACGAACCTCTGTTCCATCTGGATACACCTTGATATAGGAGATCTGGATGATTCTGTCTTTTACCATGTCAAGACCGGTAGTCTCTAGGTCGAACACGATCAGAGGCTTAGTAAGATTTAATTTCATTACTTCTAGTATTTATTACTATATATTACTGATAAGGAAGGGGTGTTTAGATGAACCAAGCTCCTTATTCGTTAAGGAGCATTGGCATGATGAGCATGAGGATGTCCTCGTTTTCTGGCTGCTCAGCTGGTACAATGATACCGGCACGGCTAGGATCAGCCAAGTGGAAGACTATCTGATCGCTGTTCAGATTACCCAGGATTTCCATCAAGCTGCTACCCTTGAAACCGATGCTGATGCTGGAACCGCTATATTCGCAAGCCAATACTTCCTTGGCAGAAGTAGAGAAGTCGATGTCTTCTGAAGAAACCTCGAAACGGCCGCTCTCGATATGGAAACGGATCAGCTGGCTGCTCTCGCTGGCAAATGGCAATACACGGCGCAATGCACTCTGCAAGCCCTTGCGATCTACGGTTATCTCACATGGGTTGTTGGCAGGAATCACAGAGTTGTAGTTAGGGTAGCGACCATCAATGAGGCGGCATTTCAATACGCCATCACTAAACTGAATCTCAGCTCTGCGTGCATCAAACTTGATGATAGCCTCATCATCCTTGCTCAGAATGTTCTTCAGCAATGATGCTGGCTTCTTTGGCAGGTTGAATGAAGAAGGAGTTTCACTCTTGACAGTGAAGTTCTTGCTTCTTACCAACTTATGTCCATCACTTGCTACGATGGCAAGCGATTCTGGAGTAAGGTCGAAAAAGATACCATTCATTACAGGGCGCAGCTCATCGCTGGCTGTTGCAAAGAGAGAACGGTTGATATTATCGATCAGCACCTGTGCCGGCAGGACGAGGGTAGTGCAGTCATCACCCATATCCTGTGTTGGAGGATAGTCTTCAGCATTCAAGCCTGTGAAATTATAGAGACCATTCTGATATACAATCTTAATGGCAAAACTATCTGTATCTACATCGAAGCTGAGAGGCTGCTCTGGCAACTCCTTCAATGCATCCAGGATGACGCGGTTGGCAACGCAGAACTCGCCTTCGCCATCGCTGTCAGTGAGAGCGATGGTACTCTTGATGATGTTGTCACTGTCGCTTGCGGTGATGGTCATCTCGCCGTTGGCTACTTGGAACAGGAAATTGTCAAGGATAGGCAGAGAATTCTTGCTGCCGATCACCTTAGCAAGCATATTGAGCTTGCTGCTCAATGCTGAACTTGAAACTGTAAATCTCATGAGTCGTTATTTTATATTATTAATTTTCTATATTACTTATCTCATATTCATTGCTGATGCACCTACTTGACGGGTAAACTGGGGCATTTGCGCAATTATGAGCACAAAAATACAAAAAATATTGGGGATAGACAAAAATAATCGAAGAAATGTTTTTGTTTTAAAACTATTTTTAGTAATTTCGCAGTCAGAAAGAAAAATAACAGATAGATTCACTCGTTTTTGAGCCTCTTCATACATCTTTTGATTCTCGAAGGAAATGGGGCTCGGCTGGCGAAGGATTGAAACAATTTTTAAAATAATAATATGGAATTACAAGGAAAGGTAATTGCCGTTTTACCAGAAAAAAGCGGCGTTTCTGCAAGAGGTGAGTGGAAGGCTCAGTCTTATGTCATTGAAACTCATGAGCAGTATCCAAAGAAGCTTTGCTTCGATGTTTTTGGTGCAGACCGTATTGCTCAGTTCAACATCCAGAGTGGTGAGGAACTTTTGGTTTCTTTTGATTTGGATGCACACGAATATAATGGTCGTTGGTTCAACAGTGTCCGCGCTTGGAATATTCAGCGTGTAGATCCTAATGCTGTTGCTGCCATGCAGGGTGGCATGCAGCCTGTTGGTTCTCCATTCCCTCCAGTGAGTGCAGCTCCTCAGGCAGCTCCAGCTCCTGCTCAGGGTGCAACTGCTCCATTCCCTCCTGCTCAGCCAGCAGCTCCAGCAGCAGGTGGCAGCGCAGATGATCTCCCATTCTAAGAGAGAAAGCATGTAAGAAAATTGCAAAGAGCATTCGAAAGGGTTTATTTCCACAATCCTTACGAATGCTCTTTTTCTTTAATTGGATTTCTATAACGGTTTAAAACCAGCAGAAAACTACCCTTAAGGAAAAAAAGATTTATCCTTAAGGAAAAATATAATTTCCCTTAAGGGAAAATATTTCTAGCCTTAAGGGTAAAAGTTTAGCCCTTGATGGAAACTGAACTTTTACCTGGAAAAAACTTATACTTTTTTATTCCCTTGCTAATTGATTCGTCTTCTTTTTTCAAAGAATGTCCGGGAGGCAGCAAAGAACAATACCACTGCGGCGGCATTTTCGACCGCTACCATCCAGAAGGCACCACTATAACCGAAATGCTCGGCTACAACACCACCCAGAAGACAACCGATTCCGAATCCCAGGTCCCAACCGGTCAGAATGCTGCTGTTGGCTGTACCACGCTGATCGTGGCGGGCAACATTGATAAACATATTCAGGAAGGCTGGATACAGGTGACCATTTCCCAATCCTATCAATGCTGCTGAAAGATAGTAGGCTACCGGATGCTTGATGGCTACGAATATCGTAAAACCAACGAGCGATATCAGCATTCCTTCGGCAGCATTCTGGGTCAGCTTCCCCTGCCTCAAAGCCTTTCTGCCTTGTAATCTACTCAGGAACAATCCCATAGAGAGGATTGCAAAATAGGTACCCGTTCCTCCGGTAATGCCTAATTCCTCCTTACTGTAAATGGCGAGATAGTTGCTCAATACACCCCAGCAGAAACCAAACATGCAGATGTTGATGGCCAACAGCCAGGCGCGGGTCAGGAAGAAGCGGTCGAGCGAGAGCTTCTCCTTGTTTCTGATGATTTCCTTCTCTGGGAGTTTCACCGTTCCTGCTATCACTACAGAAGTAATGGCTACCACAAAGGCTATCCAGAAAAGTACCATATAGCTACCCACCAGATTGTGCAGATAGATACCGATGGAAGGGGCTATCGCCATGGCGAAATTGTTGCTCAATCCATAAAGACCGATACCCTCATTGCGTCTGCTCGCTGGCAAGACATCGATGGCACAGGTACTGTTGGCAACAGTTACCGCTCCGAAAGGTCCACCATGCAGGGTTCGGCAGATGGCAAACATCAGGATGGTACTGGCTGCTATGTATCCTGCAAAGAAGATGGCAAAAGCCGTCAGACAGACCATCAGCACTTTCTTACGGGAAAATCCATCCACCACATATCCGCTGAAGGGACGGATGATGAGTGCCGCCACCGTATATCCGCTCAGAACAATGCCTATCACATCCTTCGTAGCCCCGAAAGTTTCACTCAGATAGAGTGGGAGGAGTGGGGTGAGGAGATAGAAGGCAAAGTAGAGCAGAAAGTTGGTAGTCATCACCTTGATGTAATTCGCATTCCAAAGTTTTTCTTTCATCTATTCTGTATTTCTTAATTTCAAGATTCTACCCTATACTTATCATGAGTCCAGGGCGGATATAGTCAGCTTGCGAAAGTTTATATTCTATTCTCTAGCCAGGCATCAATGAGTTTGCGGGCAATCGACAATTTCTCCGGCAGAACAGGGAGATTGTCCTTGCTGAACCATTTGCCGCGGGAAAGTTCTTCCTTCTGAAGATGAATCTCACCATCTACATATTCGGCTGTATATCCTACCATCAAGCCACTTGGGAACGGCCATGGCTGGGAACCGAAATACTTGAGATTCTTGATGGTCAGACCAGTTTCTTCCATCACCTCACGATGAACGGCTTCCTCCAGACTTTCACCTGTTTCCACAAAACCGGCTACCAGGGAATCGAAGTTACCTTTGAAGTTGCGGGCATGAACCAGCAGCACCTGATCGCCCTTCTTGATAAGAACGATGATGGCTGTAGCGAGAGAGGGCCAGACAGACTTGCCACACTCGGTACACTTCTTACTGATATCAGTTGACATCTTCATAGGTGAACCGCATACACCGCAAAACTGGGTATTCATATCCCAATAGTTCAGTTCCTGACATTTTCCCGCTTTCCGATACAACTCTGGGGAGAGCTTGTAAAAGCTAGGACGCAAACCGCACATCTCATATTTCGGATTGTCGGTTACGGGCTCTGGAATGGTGAAAGTCTTCACTTCCGTACCGTCATTCATCGGTGTGATGTTGAGGATATGGATCCAAGGCTTGGTTGCTACCGGACTTTCCTCACTACATGGAATCGTATAGGTTCCATCTTCTCTCTTCTCGAGCAAGATATCTGTCTTGCAAAATATAAACCAATACTTCATAATCTATTATTTTTTCTTTCCGAAAAGCAACTCATAGTCACGCTGGGCAGCAGGCTTGGTCCATGCTTCCGGCACAAACTTCCAGTTGTTGTTTGGCTTGGCATCTACGGTTCCCATCTTTTCTATCGCTTCCATCAGGTAGTAACGCTGGTCGCGCTCGCTGCGATAGATGATTCTGCTATCCAGACTATCCTTTGGAATACCGGCACCACGAGTGAGGAGCTCACCGCCGCCATTGCCGCGATAACTGTTCACTGCCACCTTATACCATTTCTTTTCATCGAAAGGCTGACCATTGCTCATACGCAGAATCTTCACCTTCTCACCGTCTGGCTTGGTAACATCTACCTCATAATCGATGCCGGCAGCACTGTCAAAATTGAAGGAGAGGTTCTTGAAGCCCAGACGCTGCTGGTCGCCCTTGGTCTGGGTATCGAGCAGGAGCAGATGGTCTTCAGGACTCTTCATCGTATTCACCCAGAGGTCATAGCTCATCTCCAGATGCTTGCGGATCTCCTCACCTGTAAGGCGCATCACGTAGAGCTGATTCTCATATTTATAGAGATTGAACATGTCACCAACATAGATAGGTCCCGCTTTGATGGTAGAATTAAACTGGAGGGGCGCATTGAAGGCAATATCAGCATTCGTGATCTGTAGCTGCAGGTTGAGGATGAAGTCATTGAAGGCGCTGCTGCCGAAGAAAGACTCGCGGCTGTGAATGGTACTCTTGAAAGTTCCGATCTGCTTGCTGACAAACTTGTTGATTTCTGCAATCTGAGGCTCGAATGCCTTCATGAAATCCTCATCAATAGGACATTTTGTCACATCTGGCAGACTGCCAACTATCTTCTTGTCTGTCACAACATACTGTTTTTTGCCATTCACCTTCTTCTTGTTCAGGGTAATGGTCACCTCGGCTTCTGCCACATTCAGTGCATTATTGGCAGGGTCAAGACACACCACAGGCTTACCCTCTACATTCTGGATTGTCTCGTTGTAGCGGGTATGGTCATGTCCGAAGAGTACCATGTCGAAGCCTGGCACTTCCTTTGCTACCCGCAGAGAGGCATCCTCCTCATATTCGGGAGTGACGATACCGCCATCCTTACCACTGTGGAAGACGCCAATGACAACGTCCGGCTTCTCCTTCTCCTGGATAATCTTCATCCATTTACGGGCACAGGTCACCATATTCTCAAACTTCATACCGCTCCAGAGATTCTCTGTCAGCCAGTTAGGAATAGCTGGAGTCAACATACCGAGAACGGCTATCTTCACACCCTCACGGTTCAGGATGATATAAGGCTTCACATAAGGCTCACCGGTCTTGGTATCAATGATGTTGGCACCCAGCACCGGACAATCCAACTCCTTGATCCACTTATCGTAAACCGCATGACCGGTCTCCACATCGTGATTACCGAACACCTGGGCATCATACTTCATATAGTTGACCACATCAGCTGCTACATTACGAGCCTGGGTGTTGATATAATTATAGAAGTAGCAGGTAGGCTGTCCCTGAAGGATATCGCCATTCTCCAGGAGGATGACATTGTCCTTATAGGTCTTGCGCAGATCGTTTACATAAGAAGATACGCGTGCCAGGGTTCCAGCCTTCGGTTTGCGATTGATGAAATCGTATGGGAAGAAAGAACCATGGACATCACTCGTCTGAATCACTCTGAGTTTGACGGTGCGCGGCTGAGCCATTGCCTGCGGATTAAAAGTGAGCGCCAACAAGAGCGCTGCGAATAACTGTTTCATATTTTTTCTCGAATTTATTTGTTTCAACTGCAAAATTACAAAAAAGTTGGCAATTACGGCATACTTTTTGTTGGATTCTTATAAAAATCATAAAAATAGGAGGTATTATACTATGGCATTTGTAGATTATTACAAGATTCTCGGTGTAGATAAGAACATCCCGCAGAAGGATGTGCGCGCTGCATATCGCAAGCGTGCCAAGCAGTTTCATCCGGATTTGCATCCTAACGACCCAAAGGCAAAGGCTAAGTTCCAGGCGCTGAACGAGGCGTATGAGGTGATATCTGATCCGGAAAAGCGTGCTAAGTACGACCAGTACGGCGAACAGTGGAAGAATGTAGGAGGCTTCGGTGGTGGAGGCTATGATGGAGCTGCCGGCGGAGGTGCCGCTGGTGGAAATCCATTCGAAGGCTTCGACTTCAGCAGCTTCGGTGGTGGAGGAGGTGGTTTCTCCAGCTTCTTCGAAAATCTCTTCGGCGGAGGTCGTTCCCGTGGTTCACAAGGTGCCGGTTTCGGTGGCTTTGGCGGATTCGGCGGAGCAGGTGCTGGTTTCGGTGCCGGTGCAGAATATGGTACAGGCGGATGTAACGGCGGCTGCGGTGGCCGTAGCGCCAGAACGAATACGGGCGAGATGAACATGAATGTGAATATCGACATGTACACCGCACTGCTCGGTGGTGAGGGTATCATCACACTGAGCAATGGTTCGAAGATTAAACTGAAGATTAAACCGGAAACCCAGAACGGTACCAAGGTACGTGTTCGCGGCAAGGGTTATGACAGAGGTGATGGAACCTTTGGTGATCTGATGATTACCTATAACGTGAAGTTGCCTACTGGTTTAAATGAAAGACAGAAAGAATTGCTCCGACAGATGAAGGAAGCAAAGTAAAAGGAAAAAAGAAAGCTCCGATGGAATCAACAATCCACCGGAGCTTTCTTTTTATATTGTTCTTGAATCTTATGATTCTTTTTTTGAACTTACGAATCTTTTAATCAGGACTCATCTATTGCTGTGGCTCAGAAACCTTGTTCATATTGAAGGCAGAGACCTTGCCATCTGGTGAAACAACTGCTGAAATCTTAAAGAGCTGTTCCTTCTTGGTTCCATCTGTTAAATCTACATCCTGGCGGGCAGAGAACTGTACCTGATACTCATATTCCTCATCGCCAACCTCGCGCTTCTTGATCTGGTAGTCGTTGTTGATGAGCCAGTTCATATTGGCTACATCATCTTTATAGAGCTTGTCCATAAAGGTAACGACATCTGCCTTAGTAGCCGAGCTCTTACCAAGCAATGAAGAAAGGATATCCTCGCAGGTAGCAGTCAATCCATTTGCATTATGTGAATTGATGCTCTGGAAGAACTGGCGGAACAATCCGCTTACCATCTGCTTTTCTTCTGGCTGGAGGTCACGACTCTTCACCTTCTTCAGGGCATTTTCTGCCTCTTCGATATGAGCACCATCTGTATGAGTATTCAGGTATGTCTGGTAGGCATCAGCTGTATCTGCAGCCTTAGCCACATTCCAGTCGAGGGAATCTATTTTAAGCAAAGCTTCCTGCTTGTGCAGACTGTTAGGATACTTCTGGAGATATGCTTCCAATGCTTCTTTCGAACCGCTCACTACCGCATTGGCCCAATCCTGGTCGTTCTGCTTCAACAGATCAAGATGAGCCATGATGGAATCGCGATGTGCTTCATCTGCATCCTTGTAGGTATCGAGATAACTCTGCAGTACCATCGGATCACTGCTTTGCATCGCATACTCATAAGCTTCCATCTCCTTGTTGCGATTGGCACTGTCGTAGAAGTAATACATAATGCCACACGCCAAGACTGCAAAGATGAATGAGATGATGAAGATAGAGCGGATACTCTTTTTCTTCTGTGGTTTCCGAGGAGTATTGCCCTCTCCACCATCATTTCCGTTCGCAGTAACACCGGGACGACGTACTGGGGGTACTGGTGGGACAGGAGGGGCAGGAGGAGTTGTTGGAGCCGCAGGAGCCTGCGGTGTTGCTGCCGATGCTGCAGACGACACCGGTGATGTAGCTGCCGCAAGAGGACGTGTTACCCCTACAGCTATCTCATGGCAGTTTGGACACATCTCCTGACTGCTGAAATAAACCTCACCACAATGAGGGCATTTAGTGATTTTTCCTGCTATCTCAACGCCACAACTAGGACAGGTTGGAGCCTTATCACTAATCTGGCGACCACATTCTGGACATTTAATAATTGCCATAGTTTTATTTAAAGTTTATGTTTTACTTAAATTATTTATGTTTCTATGCTTTCAAACCCATTCACTCTTTACCTTGAAACGAATAATCATAAAGTTCAAAGCTCCAAGTTCAAAGTTCAATGTCTTATCTGTGCCTGAATCTAATCTCTCTCAATCGATGCCTGCCCATGAATCTGCTCTTATCCACGTAGCCGTTGATACCGTTCAGTTTTCCCTTACCGGTATATTGCCACATTTCAAAGTCTCTCCCATCCTTGAGCACAGGCTCACGCTTGGTATATTGGGCTATCATCAGCTTGTAGCTGTCGAGCTTTCCCAAGAGATAATGGTCATAGAAGTTGGCACCCGTATAGATGAGCGGCTTCTGCCTGTATGCCTTTTCCACGAGATGCAGGAACTTGAAGAGTGAGTCGCAAAATTCTTCTGTTTCCAGACCACTCTTGGTCTCTACGTCAATCATCGGCAAGAGATCCTGATCGCCTGGGCGGCACTGTGCCATGAAATTCTCCAGCTGGGTCTTCTGCGGAATACGGGCACGATAAAAGTGGTATGAACCCACCTTGAGTCCATATCTATGCGCCAGATCAATATTCTGCTTATATTTACTATCTACATTGGTTCCACCTTCGGTAGCCTTCAGATAGACATACGCCATCTTGGAGTTATCGCCCACCGTTTCCCAGAACACATTGCCCTGATAGTGGCTGAGGTCTATGCCATGCACATGACTGCAGGTATCCTCGCATTGCACCTGCGCACTTGCGCATAATGCTATAATTGATGATAATATCGTTATACAAAATCGTTTCATAGATGCAAAGGTACGAAAATCGCTTGAAATTCGTCACAGAATATGCTTATTTTTTATATATTTTATATTATTCTTCGATTTCTGAGAGTGAGCGGTAGAAGTTATTGCAGAAATTGCTGATCGTTTCTATGGGCGCATATTCCAGATACCGCATGCTGCGACGCAGGTTTTTGCGCATCGTGCCACCGGTGGTGCGAACGAATCCAGCCTGAGTCTGCTCGAATAAAATCTCCTGCTGATCGAGACTGTTATAATAAAGCGAACGGAGGGTCAGCTTGTAGGCGCCACGTTCTACACGGCGCACGAAAGGTATCTCATCCTGTTCAAATTCGAAAAAAAGGATAAGTACACTGCCCTGCAACTGCGCCATACGCTGGATGCGGAGCTTGCGCAGCCATTTTTCCAGTTTTACGAAATCTACCTTGTCGCCCTTGGTGCGCAGGTAGTTTCCCATCTCGATGATACCGCCAAGATTAACGCCATTGGCTAATATTCCATTGATATTGGATACGATGATGCGAAGTAAGTGGATGGTCTCGATAGAGGTGTCGATGGCATGACGCTCGTTTTCCTGTATGCTGGCTAAACGTCGGTTCAGGAAACCATTGTTCATTCGTACTTCACCCGCAGGCACATCGCTGAGGTTCTTCATCATCTGGGCTATCTTCTTCCGTTTGAAGGTAGTCATCGGTTCCATCTCTTCCTTCGTATGAAAGTGATCGGAACGCAGCTTGACAAAAAGGTTTCTCTGTAAAAAATCCATCGTGTATTCATTTAAAAGTTAAACAACTGATAATAAACTACTTCCATTCTAGCTGTATCGCTTCGGGTAACGAAATAGTATCGAAAACAGCGCAGCTATACCGATAGCCAGAGGATAATAGAGGTATGGAAGGATATCCATCGGACTCAGATTGGCAAGTCCTGCTGCCAGAAGCATCTGTACTCCGTATGGTATCAAGCCCTGAACCGAACAGGAGAATGTATCGAGGATACTGGCTGCCTTGCGGTTGTCAACTCCAAACTTATCACCGATTTTCTTGGCTATGTTGCCTACCGTGAGGATGGCAACCGTATTGTTGGCAGTGCATACATTGACCATGGAAACCAGTGCTGCAATAGACAGTTCGGCTCCTCGCTTGTTGCTGACATGAGCCGTAATCTTATCGATGATATAATTGATACCGCCATTCTCACGGATAATTTCGAGCATGCCACCCGCCATCATTGCGATGATGACCAGTTCGCCCATACCGATGATTCCGTTACCCATGGCTGAGAACCAGCCAAAGAGACCGTAACCTCCGGTAGCACCCAGAAGCTGACAGCTCACACCAATCACACCACAGAGCAATGTTCCCATCGTAAGAACCGCCATCACATTCATACCCGCCACAGCTGTGACAAGTACTACCAGATAAGGGAGCACCTTGATATATTCTACCTCCGGAATATCAGTAGGTGCCTGCAGGCCGATACCCATCACGGCATAGATAGCAAGTACTATTACGGCGGCAGGTACTACGATAAGAGAATTGACACGGAACTTATCGCTCATCTTGCAATTCTGAGTCTGGGTAGCTACTACCGTGGTATCAGAGATAAAGGAGAGATTATCTCCAAAATAAGCTCCACCAACGATGATAGCTGTCATCATACCTATGTTTACGTCCATGGAGTGGGCGAGTCCCGCAGCTATCGGAACAAGTGCCACAACGGTACCTACACTTGTTCCGATGGATACGGAGATAAAGCAGGCTGCCAGAAACAGTCCCGGCAGAATCATGCTCGCCGGAAGAATGCTGAGTGCAAGATTGACAGTTGCATCGACAGCTCCCATCGCCTTAGCCGAAGCTGCGAAGGAACCTGCCAATACATATATCCACAGCATGAGCATCAGATTGTTGGCACCGGCCCCCTTGCTATAGGTATCTACACGACTCTTGATGGGCATACCACCAGAAATCGCAATGGCATAGATACTGGAGATCATAAATGCCACGGTAAGCGACAAATTGGTATCCTTATGACTGGCATCTACCGAATAGACGGTGAATGCCACGATGAGGACAATCAACAAAAACAATGGCGACAACGCCAACAATCCTTTCTTATTACTCATGTTTCTTTTTAAGTTATTACAATGTTACTCCATTCTTGAAAATGGAAATCTCACGATAGCCGTTTCGATAACCTCGCCCTTCTGCATAGGACGCAAACAAACCACTACCGAGTCGGCAGGGTTAATCTTGATAAAGCTTGATAGTTTCATTCTGTAGTTTTGTTTATTTAATTCTATTCTTGTCTCTTTATTTCCGCCTTAGATCTGCGTTCTGCGGTAGAAATCGATATTCTCCTTCATCAGCAGTTCGATAGGCATGTAATTCACCGGATTCACCTTCTTCTTGAGAACGATGGCACGGAAGAGAGTATCCACACAATAGTAACCCTGCATATAGGCATGCTGTGCGATGAGGAACGAGATGCTGCCTTCGCGCAGACATTTCGCATTCTTGCCCACCATATCATAACCCATGATCTGTACATCACGGCGATTGGACTTGAGCAGGTAATCTCCCACTAGATGCGCCTTAGAGGTCATTGTTATACAATGATGAGTAGCAGGATGCTCATCAAAGTACTGAGCCAGCATTTTCAGATACTCGTTGCGGGTTCCATTGAGTGGAAGATCGAGCACATGGATGACAACCTGTGGATAATGGTCGTGCATATAATGACGAAATCCCACTTCACGGTTATCCTGCTGTTTGCTGACCACATGACCGTCCTTGGTCTGTCTCATCAGCATCACTTCTTTCTCATTACCCGCAAGCATCATCAGCATCTTGGCAGCGAAATAGCCAGAGCAGAATGAATCCTGACCATAGAAGGAGAGAGGACGCAAGTCTGGCATATACGAGTCGAGCAGGATAAACGGAATATGCTTTTGATGTAACAGGTTTGTAAAACCACGTGTCACTTCTAGAGATGATGGTACCACGACAACTCCTTCCGGATTGGCACCAAGAATCTCTTGTGAAACAGCCTTGAAAGAATCCTCACAGGAACGCTCGTAGAATCGAATCTCAACATTGACATGGAAATCCCTGCGCTGGTCTTCGCACTTTCTGGCTCCTTCTTCTATCTCTTCCCAATAGGCTTCCGACTCATGCTTCGGTATCAGAAGATAAAAAGTATAAGCCTTGTTGTATGCCAATGCACTGGCATACATATTAGGTTGATAATTCATTTCCTTGAGCGCTTGTTCCACCTTCTCACGAGCCGGTTTCGACACGTTCGGGCGGTCGTGGAGCACACGGTCCACTGTTCCTACAGATACACCTGCTCTTTCGGCGATATCCTTGATTCTGATTCTTTCGGCCATTGTTTTTAAGTTTATGGTTTGAGCACATCGCACGTACGTTATTATATATAGGATGCATTTTCCTCCTGCAAGAAGGTTTTGCTCCTTCATAACTGTGCGCACAAACTGTGCTTTTTACTATGTTTTGTTGAACTGCTGGTTTGTGTGCGGTCACACCATCAGCATTCGGGCGCAAATATACAACATTTTTTTGAATTGTGCGAATGCACAGCTCTTTTTTTGCACAAAAAACGGAAAAAAAGGAGAAATAAAAGGAAAAAGTGAGAAAAATACGTAAAAATAGGGCGATAAATGAAAAAAACTGCGATTAAATTTTGGTATTCGAGAAATTATAGCTATTTTTGCCAGCGGTTTCGGACAACTACAACAAAAATTGTCTATTAGTAAACAAACAATAAAAACAAAGAAATTAAAACTATCAAACAATGGGAAAGATTGTAACATTAGGCGAGATTATGCTTCGTTTGTCACCAGAAGGCAACGATCGTTTCATCCAGAGTGAGTCACTTCGCATCATCCCTGGTGGTGGTGAGGCTAACGTTGCTGTTAGCCTTGCTAACTATGGGCACGATGCATATTTCGTATCAAAGCTGCCAAAGCACGAGATTGGCCAGATTGCAGTAAATGGTCTTCGTCGTTATGGCGTCAACACAGAGTTTATCGCTCGCGGTGGTGATAGAGTAGGTCTTTACTATGCAGAGACTGGTGCTTCTATGCGCCCATCTAAGGTTATCTACGACCGTGCTCACAGCGCTATCGCAGAGGCTGATCCTTCTGATTTCGACTTTGACAAGATTATGGAGGGCGCTCAGTGGTTCCACTGGAGCGGTATTACTCCTGCTATCAGCGACAAGGCTGCAGAATTGACCAAGGTGGCTTGTGAGGCTGCTAAGCGTCATGGCGTAACAGTATCTGTTGACCTCAACTTCCGCAAGAAGCTCTGGACATCAGAGAAGGCTATCTCTGTGATGCGCCCATTGATGCAGTATGTAGATGTTTGCATCGGTAACGAGGAAGATGCTCAGCTTTGCTTGGGCTTCAAGCCAGATGCTGACGTAGA
>JAIINY010000199.1:0-5724 GCA_022741625.1 Prevotella sp.
ACCTCCATATTGAGAGCCCATCGGGGGATGTCCTTGTAATAGTCATCGATGTAGGGATTCTCTGCCACTGGCTCCAAGTACTGTTTCCAGCCGTAATGCTTGGAGAGCATCTTGGTAAGCGTGGTCTTTCCACTACCGATATTTCCTGCTACTGCTATGTACATTTTTTCTTATATTGAGTATTGAATCTTGAATACAAAATGAGGCTGGCTCCAGGCAAGTCCCAATTCTACAGACTGCAAATATACAATATTTATTCGGAATAAACAAAAAAAGTCTCACAGTTTTCACAAATTACGCAAATTATTCTCCGGAAAGAAGAAAAACCGCGTAAGCAGTGAAAGCTGCAAGACTCCATCTAACAATTAACTATACCTAGAATATTCTAATATTCACGCTCTATCAGTTCGAGACACATTCTAGAGTTGTGATAAGGGCACTTCCAGAAGCCCGCCTTATCATCTTCCTTATTCACCGTACCATCTTCGAGGATAGCCCAGTGCCACTCTCCGTTCTGCAGATCCAGAAGATGCTTTGCCACATAGTTCCAGCAACGAATGGCCACTTCGAGATTCTCATCCGTACAGAAATACTGATAGAGATCGATATGACCGATGATATTCTCGCACTGTACCCACCACTGGCGCTGGAGATCAAACCGATCACCATCCTTCCAATGCTCATATACCATACTGCCATCAGGACGCAATCCCTCATCAGCAGCATCGGCAATGCGACGGATGATGCGCTCTATCTTATGGAGCACTTCCTTATCGCCCAAAACGAGCGCTGTTTCGTGGAGCAGCCAGGATGCCTCAATATCGTGACCGTAACTCTCAATGTTTCTCTTGCCTTCCCACTCATCATTGAAGAAGAGGTCGAGATGACAAGTCTCCTGATTGAGCAACTTGTCGGTAAAGATATCCAGGAGATTGCGGATGCTCTTTTCCAGCTCTTCGGTCTTCCACACACGATAGAGATTGGTATAAGGCTCAATGATATGCAGATGGGTATTCATGGTACGGGAACCATTCTCATCCTTATCAGAGAGTCGCATATCAGCGATAGGCTGCCATTCACGGGTCAGCGCCTCAATATATCCATTGTTCTTGGCATCGAAGGCATGCTTTTCGATGTCGTGATAAAGCGAGATGGCAATATCCAGCGCTTCCTTGTCACCTGTAGCACGCGCATACTCGGAAAATCCGTAAATGGCAAAGCCGATGGCATAGGTCTGCTTCTTGGTATCAAGCGGATTGCCCTTGTAATCAACACTCCAGTAGATGCCACCATATTCCTTGTCCAGGAAATGATCACGCACATACTCCTTGGCACGGGTTGCAGCCTCCAGATACTCTGGCTTCTTCAATACCCGGTAGGCTGCAGAAAAGGCCCACAGGATACGGGCATTCATTACAGCACCTTTCTCGGCTTCAGGATGTACCCGGTCGTTGCCATCGACACGTCCATAGAAGCCACCATTCTCTTCATCCTTTACCTTGTGAATCCAATAGTTGAGGATGTTGTTTTCCAACACATCCTTCATTGCTTTTTTCAGATTTTCCATATTATTACTTTTTTATAGGGAACTTCCAAGCAAGAACCATCAGCAGGAATGCGATGAATGCTGGGAAAAGACTGAACAAAGACCATACCATGTTAAGCACAGAATCGGTGACACTGGCTGGATCGATCATGGTATTCCCCATCTTGTCGGTAATCATATTGGCACCTGCCCAACCCAGGAAAAGGGCGATGAGCGAACCAGAAATAGCTGTACCAAACTTCTGGCTCATGGTACCTGAGGAGAAGATGAGACCAGTAGCTGAGGTTCCGAAATGATCGGTATGATAATCGGCTACATCGGCATACATAGACCACAACAATGGTGAATAGATACCGATACCTACAGAGGTCAACACCACGAGGGCTATCATCACCCAGATATAAGCAGGATCCATCGGGATAAAGAAGAATGCCAATGAAAGTATCAGACAGAGGGTTGCTGCCCAGAAGAATGCCATCCGCTTGCTGCCTACCATACGGGTGAACCAAGGTGAAACGCCTCCGAAAATCATACAGGTTACCTCACCGAACGCCATGAACACAGTGTAGTTGATGATCAATCCCTCGATGGTGACATTGCCATGCAGACAGTAGTCGAACATATAACCCGCTACTGCATAGCGGAAACCATTGAAGAAGTTGGTACATACGGCAATGGAGGTCATATAGAGCCAAGCCTTGTTGTGTACCAGGTCGGCAAACTGGTGGAAGGAGAACTTCTCTGCTCTCTTCGGCTTCAGCCGCTCCTTGGTAAGAAGACCGCAAGCCAGGGTCATCACGGCTGCAACGACACCCAGGATGGCACCGATAACGGCATACTGATGGGTAGCAGTACCGCCCACCATCTCCTGAAGATATGGGAAAGAGAGCAAGGTGGCGAATCCCATCGCATAGGCACCCACCATACGGAAGGATGAGAACTGGTTCTTCTCGTCATCATCCTCGGTCATCACACCGAGCAGGGAACCATAAGGTACATTCACCATCGTATATATCGCCATCATCAGAAGATAGAGGACATAGGCATAGATACGCTTGCCTACCGGACCGAAATCAGGCGTATAGAGCAGGAGCGCGAAAACCAATCCGAAAGGAACGGCTCCATAAATCAACCAGGGACGATAGGTACCGAAGCGGCTCTGTGTACGGTCGGCAAGACTACCCATCAGAGGGTCGGTCACCACATCAAACATACGAGCCACCAACATCAGCACGGCAGCATCGGCAAAAGAGAGTCCGAAGACATTGGTAAAAAACAGAGGGAAAGCGATAGACATCACCTTCCAAACGATACCACCGGCAGCGGCATCGCCCAAAGCATAAGCAACTTTTTCCTTTAAACTAACCATTTTTACTTTGAACTTTACGAAAAAGAGATTCTTCCCTCGTCCATACAAAGAATACGGACGAAGGTTGAGAATCCCTACAATCTTAATACCTTATATTAATTTACCTAATGTCTTTTTATTCTTAGCCACCAAGTCCTTGATCTTCTCTACAGAGAACTGAGTGCGATAGTCATCCTTTGGAGTATTCATGCAGTAATCTACCAAACGGTCGATGGTTGAGGTAGCTACGTGCATACGTGTATCAGAAGAAGCATAGTAGATAAATACCTTGCCATCCTCATCTGCAATCCAACCGTTGGCAAACACTACGTTCATCACATCACCAATATACTCAGGACCTTCTGGTACGAGGAGGTATCCACCTGGTTCTGCTATCACTTCTGTAGGATTCTCAAGAGAGGTCATATACATATAGAGCACATAACGGAGGCCGCTGGCACAGCCACGAACACCGTGAGCCAAGTGCAACCAACCCTTGTCGGTCTTGATTGGGTGAGGTCCCTCACCATTCTTCACCTCCTGGATGGTGTGATAATGACGGGCATTGATGATCTTCTCTTCCTTGATCTCTGCATGGGTGATGTCATCTACCAATGCCCAGCCGATACCACCGCCTGAACCTGTATCGATGAAACCATCCTGTGGACGGGTATAGAAAGCATACTTGCCATCTACAAACTCTGGATGAAGAACCACATTGCGCTGCTGACTCTTGGTCTTCAGGTCTGGAAGACGCTCCCAGTTGACCAGGTCCTTGGTACGTGCAATAGCTGCAGTAGCAGTAGCAGCACTCAGGTCGCCTGGCTGGTCATTATCGTGGCGTTCTGCACAGAACACGCCATAGATATAACCATCCTCATGGGCGGTGAGTCGCATATCATAGATATTGGTAGCAGGAATTACATCCTCTGGCATGGTGATAGGCTCATCCCAGAAACGGAAGTTATCTATACCGTTAGGACTCTCAGCTACAGCGAAGAAGCTCTTGCGGTCGGCACCCTCCACACGTACAACGAGGAGATACTTGCCGTTCCACTTGATGGCACCTGAGTTGAGGGTAGCATTCATCATGATACGCTGCATCAGATATGGGTTACTCTTCTCATCGAAGTCATAGCGCCACTCCAGTGGTGTATGTTCTGCGGTGAGGATAGGATTCTTATATTTCTCGTAGATACCGTTGCCCCACTCTACCGGTTCATTCTTGCGGCTCAACAATTCCTCGTGATGAGCACGGAGAGCCTTCACTTTTTCTTGAAATGTAGTCATAATATATCTATTTTACTTTTTTATCTTTACAATGTCTTTAACAAAGAGCACCTTCTTCTCCTTCTTGAAAGCCTTGAAGTCGTTCACGATGTCTCCATCTCCTACTCCAGGCAGGTAAGCTTCTTCCTGAGGCTTGTCCCAGGCATTGCGCCAGAAGAGCACATAGCTTACCTGATACTTCTGGAGTACAGGCCAGAGGGTCTTCGTAAACCAGTCTTTCTTCTGAGAGATTCCCCGGCAACCGGTCTCGGTGAGGGCAGGAATCTTACCCACCTTCTTTGCCGCTGCCAGCATGACATCCAAGCTGGCAGAGAGATTCTGCTGATAGGCAGCATCATCGTTATCAAATTCATAGATATCGATGCCCACCATATCCACATACTGTTCTCCTGGGAAACGCTCCAAGAAAGCTTCGACGGTCTTCTCGCTTCCGAGATTTGGCGACCACGCCCAAACGATGTTGCTGCACCCTGCTTTAGTAAGTCTGTGATAGGTATTTGCATAAAGTTGGTTGTATTGTGCAGGTGTGCAACTGTTGGCGCCCCACCAGAACCATCCGCCATTCATTTCATGCCATGGTCGGAAGATTACAGGAATGAGTTTGCCGTCATTAGTCTTGAGAGAAAGGATGAAGTCTGATACTTTTTTGAGCCAGCAGTCAAATTTCTGCTGCTGTGCGCCTCCATCCAGGACGGCAGCCACAGCATCTCCCTTCGGATCCCAGGCATTCTCGCCTGTTGCCGGATTCCAAGTATGCCAGCTCAAGGTAACGATTCCACCTCTTTCATACTGAGCGATGATTTCCTGGCGCATTCTGTCGAACGGAACACCATCCAGGTTCTCCTTGCTGTCGAGTTCTATCTTACCCAGATCGAATCCCATTACTGCGGGATAATCCCCAGTAGTAAGAAGCACATCGCTCTTTCCAAGGTCCCATTTCCAAGTGGTACCATACACCGGATCATCCTGATGACCCAACATGATACCCTTGTTTAATATTTTCTGCAGACGAATTTTCAGTTGTTCAGCTGGTGTTTTGCAGCAAACCTTTTTGTCTTTGCTGCAAGATGTACCTGCAGTCTGAACAGAAGCACCAGTGACACCATCCACCTGTGCCATAGCTCCCTGCATAGCCAGCAGACAAACAGCACTAATCAATATTCTTTTTCCTAACATAAATTTATTTAGTTAATTGTTGAATAATCCAAGCCTGCCATTCATCCCACTGCTCCTGATACCAGTAATGACCGGTCATCTGATAGAGGCTCAAGGTCTTTGGCGCTTTCACACTATTATATAATCCATAAGAAGAAGTTGGTGGAACCACCTCATCGTTATATCCGAAGCTATACCATCCAGGAACGGTGATGCGACGGGCAAAGTTGACACCATCGTAATAGCGGGCACCTTCCAATCTAGCCTTTTCCTGTTCGGTGAGCTTAGTCTCCTTCCAGGCAGCCCCCTGAGCTTTGTTCTCCTTATAGAAGTAGTGAGGCCAACCGCCTGCAACTCCATGGATTTCAGCTTCATAATCACACAT
>JAIINY010000200.1:0-5721 GCA_022741625.1 Prevotella sp.
AGCTGGAGAGAAGGTGTGCATCCATGTGATGATACCTACGCACTTAGCGTCGTTGTTGGCAGCCTTCATCACAGTCTCTACCTCTGCAGAAGAGTTAGCTGTGCCCTTGTAAACTACCTTGATTGGAATGATGCCACTGTTGTTCAGACCATCTACCATGTCCTTTGAGTGACCATCTACTATCTTAACTGTTTCGCCTCCGTAAAGAAGCTGTGCACCAGTTACAAACCATACTTCTAAATTCTCAAATGCCTTAATCATGATTGTTTGTTGTTTTTAAATATTGTGTTATTGAAAATCTTTTTTTATTCTTCTGTCAGCATCAGTCTCATTCGGAGATTAGTGCTTCTTCTGTCCGTAGTAAGCGTTAGGACCGTGCTTGCGGTTGAAGTGCTTCTCTACGAGCAATGGGTTCATGGTGGTGTTTGGATTCACGCTGAAAGAGATGAACGCCATCTTTGCCACCTGCTCGGCTACCACTGCGTGATAGACAGCCTGGTCAGCATCCTTACCCCATGTGAAAGGACCGTGGTTCTTCACCAGTACGCCTGGAGTGTGAACCGGGTTGATATTGTCCTTCTTGAATCTGTCTACGATTACTACACCTGTATTGTGCTCATACTCGGCCATCATATCCTCTGTCATTGCATCGGTGCAAGGAATGCAGTCGTGGAAATAGTCTGCGTGGGTAGTACCGATGTTAGGGATGTCCAATCCTGCCTGAGCCCAGGCTGTAGCGTAGGTAGAGTGGGTGTGAACCACGCCGCCCAACTCTGGGAATGCACGGTAGAGAACCAGGTGGGTAGGAGTATCTGAAGATGGATTCAGGTCGCCTTCAACAACCTTGCCGGTCTCCAGGTCAACTACCACCATGTCGCTAGCCTTCATGGTGTCATAGTCAACACCTGATGGCTTGATGACAACCAGACCCTTCTCGCGGTCGATTCCGCTTACATTTCCCCATGTAAAGAGCACGAGGTTGTGCTTCACCAGGTCAAGGTTTGCCTTGAACACTTTTTCTTTTAATTCTTCTAACATAATATATTTCGTTAAAGTTATTTATTTTCTATTTCAAGATGAACGATGGGTCTTCCTCGTATGCTTTCTTGTTGAAGCGGTAGAGGGCGGCACCTCGTTTCGAAGTAACCTTGTCGATGAGTTCTGTCTTCTCGATAAAGTCAATATCCTTCACGCGCTTGCGGAAGTTGCGCTTGTCAATCTCTTCTCCCATCACAGCCTCGAACACGTGCTGAAGCTGAGTCAGCGTAAAGAGGTCGGGGAGGAGCTTGAAGCTCAGTGGTTCATGATTGATGCGACGGCGGATCTGACAGATGGCGTCGTGAATCATGGTGCGGTGGTCGGAATAGAGTTCTGGAAGTTCGTTCAGACTTACCCATTCCAGACCGTGTTCGATGCGGAGACTATCATCGTAATCTACCACATTGATGAGGGCGCAATAGGCGATGGAGATAACTCGCTCACCTGGGTCTCGGTCGATTCTACCGAATGCACCCACTTGTCTTATATAGAGGTTCTTCATTCCAGTTAGATCCAGGATGACTCTGTTTGCAGCGTCCTCTAGATTTTCGTTGGCTCCAACGAAACCACCATAGAGTGACCATTCGCCGCGTCCCGGGTCCATCTTTCGTTTGCCTATCAGGACTTGAAGGTTGTTGCCGTTAAATCCGAAGATAATGCAATCCACGGAAACCAGAACCTTGGGGTATTCGTTATAAAACTGCGTCATGGTCGTGTTGATTTTTGATGTCAAGATTCAATGAATTTGATTGATAGTTTTGTTTACTTCAGCTTATGGCTGCGCTTCTGAATGCTCTTCTGCCAGAGTTTCTAAAAGGGAGCTTTGTCGCCAAAGAGTTTCTTTAGGAAAGTTGGGAGTCAGAAGGAGAAGAAAGGAACCTGCTAACTAATACACACTAAAGGAAAAATCCATCCTTTCTGCTTCTAACTCCTAACTTTTTCTATATTTTACCAGAAGTAAGCGTAGAATGCAGCGCAGAGACCGATTACTACGATTGTACCAATGATATCGAACGCACCCCAGCTCTCACGGATAGACTTCTTGAAGTCGGATGTGAAGGTGATTGCCTCTACCTGCTCCTTGCTTGGGGCTGGAGTGAAGCAGCTCACTACTACCATGAAGATGATGAGGAAGATGAGCAGCCAGCACTCGAATACGAGCCAGTTGGTCTGCCAGAACCATGCGGTGTAATCCCAGAATGCACCATCCATTGTTGCCTTACCAGTATCGGTAATGACGTTGGTAACGAGGCGGAGCATACCGATGAGGAAACCGGTAATCATAGTGTATTCGCCTGCCTTTGGAGTAATCTTCTTGAAGAAAATACCCATCGCAAATACTGCTACCATGGCTGGAGCCAGGAGTGACTGGATTCCCTGGAGGTAGTTGTAAAGGGTGTCCATCTTCATCATGATTGGCAACCAGGCAAAACCGAGAATTACAACTACTACGGTAGCGATACGGCCAACGAGTACGTAGTGAGCCTCAGACATTCCCTTCTTCAATGGCTTGTAGAAGTCCTCGGTGAAGAGGGTAGCACAGCTGTTGAAGAATGCTGCCAATGAAGCAACGAGTGCGCAGATGAAACCGATGGTTACGATTCCCTTGATACCTGCAGGAAGCACGGTCTTTACCATGATGGCGAAGGCTGCATCAGTCTCGTTCATCTGGATTGCGCCCTTCTGAGCCAAGGCTGCTGCAATCATACCTGGAATGAGGAACATGAAGCAAGGGAGAACCTTAAAGAAACCGGCTGCGATAGTACCGCGGCGGGCACGCTTCATAACTTCTACGTTGCTTTCGCCAGGAACCTGACCGAGTACACGCTGAACGATATGCTGGTCAGTACACCAGTACCAGAAACCAATGATGGTTGCACCGATGAATACTACGAAACCTGGATACTCCTGATACATTGAGTCACCTGCCTCCCAGTGGAACATGTGGGTTGTTCCGTAGCCGTTGTTCAACTTGCCGCAGTAGTCCATCATATCTGCCCAACCTGCAGAGATGCTTCCACCGCCGAGGGTAGAGAGACCGAGGAAGAGCACGAGGAATGAACCGATGACGAGAATAGGAGTCTGGATGGTTGACAATGTCATCACACCCTTCATACCACCGAATACGGTGAAGATGGTGGTGAGGATGATCAAACCGATAGCACCTACCCAGAAGTTCAAGCCCCAGAGATACTCGAAGAAAATACCACCTGTAAGTGCGGTAACGCTCACCTTGGTGAGAATGTAAGCAACGAGTGTGATGATAGAGAGCCATGAACCTGTACGCTGAGTATAGCGGAACTTCAGGAAGTCTGGCATGGTGATGATCTTACCCATCTTGTTGATGAGCAACTGATAGAAAGGTACGAACAACCAACCGAGGATGAGGATCATCCAACCCTGCATCTCCCAGTGAGCCATACCTACACCGCTCTTGGCGCCAGTACCAGCAAGACCCACGAGGTGCTCTGAACCGATGTTGGCTGCGAAGATAGCCATACCGATTACATACCATGGCTCGCCCTTACCGAAGAGGTAAGCAGAAGAGTCTTCGCCCTTCTGAGCCTTTCTGTCTTTCACAATCGCATGCCAGACTGCCCAGATTACGCCGATTACGCCAATGGCGAGTACTGTCCAATCAAGCCATACGAATTCTGTTGAATTCCAATTCATAATTACTATAAGATTGTTTGTTTATTTATTATTGTTTATTCTTTCTTTTATTGGATGCTTAATCCTATGGAGTTCGGCGGATTTGTAATCTGCCGCATAGCCATTCCTTACTTCTTAACGCTGAACTTGTAAGCGAGGTGAGAGTAGTACTTCTCTCCTGGCTTCAAGGTTGCATCTGTCCATCCCTTTACGCCCTGGGCAATCTTGGTTGGTGAATCAGGATACTTCTGGCTCTCGAAGCAGACGCTCACGTGCTTAGGATACTTGATTCCATGCTTGCCGGCAATACCTGTGCCCTGGAAGTTACCTGTATAAACCTGGATTCCTGGCTCATTGGTGAAGACCTCAAGGAGGATTCCGCTCTTTGGAGAGTAGAGGCTTGCGCAAACAGTCTTGTCGTCGCCCTTGCCATCCTTATAGGTGTTCAGACACCAGTTGTGGTCGTAACCTGTAGCGTTCTTGATCTGGTCGAAGCTGTAATCTACCTTCTTGCCAATCTCGGTAGGAGTGCGGAAGTCCATTGGAGTTCCTTCTACGTCCTTGATTTCACCTGTTGGAATATAGAGTGAATCTGCAGGTGTGAACTTATCAGCATTGATGTACATTACCTGGTCGAAACCTTCCTTGGATGGATCGCCATTCAAGTTGAAGTAACTGTGGTTGGTCATGTTAACCACGGTCTCCTTATCGGTTGTAGCACCAAACTCGATGTCGAGTGTATTGTTGCTCTTTACCGTATATTTTGCTGTTGCAGTAACATTGCCAGGGAAGCCATTCTCGCCATCCTTTGCCTGGATAGTGAAGGTTACAGAAGAATCATTCTTCTCTGTAATGTCGTAAACCTGGTTCAACCAACCGGTAGCACCACCGCCGTGAAGACAGTTGCCATTGTCGTTTGGCTTCAGATTATATGTTTTGCCTGCAAGAGTCAACTTGGAGTCCTTGATACGGTTGGCGTAACGGCCTACTGATGATCCGTAATCAGAAGGAGAGTTGAGGGTGTCTGCATACTGGTGGATGTTGTCGTAGCCGAGCACTACATCTGTAGGCTTGCCATCCTTGTCAGGGACAGAGATGGAAACTACACGACCACCATAGTTGGTGAGGCAAACCTCCATGCCGTTGGCATTCTTGAGGGTAACTAACTCAGTCTTCTTGCCCAAAACAGTAGAATCAAAGTCTGCTGGATTCAAGCCTGACTGTGTTAAACTAGCATTGCTGCTTGAAGAACATGCTGAGAGGGTAGCGATTGCTGCGAAACCAACTCCCATAAAAAGGTTCTTTACGTTGTTCATTTCTAGGTTGCTTTAATGTTGTTTACTAATTTTGGGTGTAAAATTACAATTTTATTTTGAAACCACAATACTTTTCCCTAACTTTTTTCCTTCTATAGTGTGTTTTTAACACTATTTGCATCAAAGCCCCCTCTTTTCAGCTGTTTTTCCCGTGTTTTTTATCTTTTTCTGTGTTTTGTGATGGAGTAGTGTCATTAAGGTCAAGGTCATTAAGGTCAAGGTCATTAAGCTTTTTCGGTCATTATCGTTTTGATCCTCTTTTTCAATCCAATGTTATTGGTAAAGGGCAAAAGCTTTCAAGTCGTGACAATATCTTATAACGAAAAAAAACTGCAGCTGGCAAACACCAACTGCAGTTCCTTTATATTATAATAATGTGTATCGTCAGCCTCGCTGCCTCAGCACAAGAGCGCACCGTGCAGAACCGCCCGTACACCGACTTGCGTCCATTCCACTTCGGCGTGGTCGTTGGTACGCACGTGCAGGACATGGAGGTGCAGATGGCGGGTCCGATGACCATCACCACTGAGGGCGGTACGCAGGAGACACTCGTCACCGCCGACCAGAGTCGCTGGGACCCCGGCATCAATGTCGGAGTGCTTGGCGAGCTACGTCTGTCCACACATTTACAGTTGCGCGTGGCACCGATGATGTACTTCGGCACGCGCCACATAGTGTTCCAAGACCTGAAGAACCTAAGCGCGAGTGGTAAGCC
>JAIINY010000201.1:0-5685 GCA_022741625.1 Prevotella sp.
GGCATCTCTCTTGCGGAAGTTACGGCGCTGTTGCAGCCACCATAACCTTAACAGTAATTTCAACATAATTCTTTCATTTCATTGGTTTACGGGTACAAAGGTAAATAAAAAACAGAGAAATCTATGACAAAACGAAAGAAATAACTTAAAAATAACATTAGATAAGAAACAATTTGCAAGAAGAACTGAGAAGTTATAAGAGAAAAAACAAAAAAGCAGCATCTTCATCCCGAAGATACTGCTCGTTTCTAACTAACACTAACTTATGTATCAACTATTCTCCAAAACTATTAAAACCTAAAAAACAATTCTATTTTACCGGCAAGATGTTACCATCCTCATCATAGAAGAGAGGAGCCACCTTTACGCTACGAAGCCAGGTTGTATCATTTGATGGCACGCAGTCGTGATGGAATAGATACCACTGACCCTTATACTCACAGATACTATGATGGGTTGTCCAACCTACCACCGGCTCCAGAATAACGCCCTTGTAAGTGAATGGTCCATAAGGATTATCACCCACCGCATAGCAGAGATAATGAGTATCACCCGTAGAGTAGCTGAAATAATACTTGCCCTTATACTTGTGCATCCAGCTAGCCTCGAAGAAGCGATGAGGATCATCGGCTGGCAATACCTTACCCTCCTCGTCAACGATGACAACAGGCTTTGGCATTTCTGCAAACTGCTGCACATCATCAGTCATCATGGCTACACGAGATGGCAACGGATTCTCCTTGCCCTCTGGAAGATGCTCATCCTTCAGTGCCTTGTTGTCCTTGTACCACTGAAGCTGACCGCCCCAGATACCACCGAAGTAGCAGTAAATCTTGCCATCATCATCCTTGAACACGCAAGGGTCGATGCTGTATGACTTGCGGATTGGGTCGGCATTCGGAATGAAAGGACCTTCAGGCTTATCAGCCACAGCCACACCGAGATGGAACACGCCATTATAATCCTTGGCAGAGAAGATAAGATAGTACTTGCCATCCTTCTCCACTACATCATTGTCCCACATCTGCTTCTCAGCCCATGGCACATCCTTTACATCGAGAATCACACCATGATCGGTTACCTCACCTTCCATCACATCATCCATAGAGAGAACGTGATAGTCCTTCATCTGGAAGTGACCGCCATCATCGTCGAAGCTTTCGCCGCTGTCCCAGTCATGGGATGGGTAAACATACAGACGACCGTTAAACACATTGGCAGATGGATCTGCCATATAATCCTTTGGGAACAAATATCTTGCTTTCATTGTTATCTATTATTTTAAGAGATGTATAATATTATCTAAAGAGATTTTACTTAAAGAGATTGACGATTTCCTTCACCACTGGCTTCACCTCGTTGTTGCGGTCGATGAGCAGTGGATAGTTGGTTCTGCCAGGGATAGGCCAGCCATTCAACCAAGAGTGACCATCGTTGACACCCCAGAAGGTAACACGGCTGATGACATCCTTGTGACGCTCTACAATCTTGAAGAGATCGAGATAACGCTGGTTGAAGAGTTTCTGTGCCTTCTTGTTAAGTCCCTTCACGTATGGATTGTACTTCTTCTGAAGTTCAAACTTCTGACTGATTTCCGCACCGCCGAATCCTTCCGGATTAGGAAGCATGTTCATATCCAACTCTGTCAGCATCACCTTGACGCCTTCACCTGCAAAAGCCTCGATGCTCTTCTCATACTCAGCATAATCAGGATAATCAAAACCATTGTGGCTCTGCATACCTACTGCATCGATACGGAGACCCTTCGCCTTCAAATCGCGAACCAGCTTGCAGATAGCCTCTCGCTTAGCTGGCTTCGAAGTAGAATAATCATTATAGTAAAGCTCTACGTTAGGATCAGCCTCATGCGCAAAGCGGAAAGCCAGTTCGATGAACTCCGGACCGATAATCTTATAATACAGAGACTTGCGGTAAGAGCCATCATCCTCGAAAGCTTCGTTCACAACGTCCCATCCCTTTACTCTACCTTTATAATGAGTAACCACATTCATGATGTGATTATACATTCTGCCGATGAGCACTTCACGGCTTACCAGATTACCCTTATCATCGGTAAACATCCACTTAGGTGGCTGAGAGTGCCATACCAGACAATGACCTATCAAGGTCTTGCCGTTCTTTTCAGCCCAGTCAGCCAGCTTATCGCCATCGGTGAAATCAAAACGATTCACCTCCGGATGATTTTCCTCGCCCTTCATACAGTTCTCGGCAACCACCTGGTTAAACTGCTTCTTCACTACTTCCTCACCTGCCGGATCTTGTCCGTCTGTCAGAGAAGTATTAACGGCAGCACCCACCAGGAAGTACTTGCCCATGGTCTCCTGGAATGTTGGGATTGTCGTATTATTATTGCCTTTCTGGGCAAAAGCTGCAGAAGCAAGCATCAAGCCCAAGGCAAAAGTTGAAATTTTCTTCATGTCGAATTTATATTTTTCTCAATTTTAAATGTTACTTTTTCTGTTTGTGCCGAGCCTCAATCTTCTTGTTGATATCATCGATAACCGCATCTGTCAACTCATACTTCGAGATAATGAAGATGGCGAGCAGCAACAAGGCAGCAGGAATGACACATACCAACCAGAGAATACCCTCCTGAGCCTCAGGAGTCTGCTCCACGGCCTTCGGATTGTAAGCCACGTAAGCAAGGATGGCTGGAGCTACCACACTACCCAAGGTCATACCCGCCTTGAAGAAGATGCCCGTCAAAGCATTCACGATACCTGCAATACGCTTGCCACTCTTATACTCTCCATAAGAGATAACCTCAGGAACAAGAGCCCACATATAACCCGTAGCTACAATAACACCCGTTGACTTAACAAACTGGGCGATATAGACGAGCATCATACTTGGCTGCTCCATCTTTGCTACCAAATAAAGGAATGCCATACCCACGATGGCGATGCCCAGGAACACATAGAACATGTTCTTCTTGCCGATTGCCTTCTTAATCATAGGCACCAGTGGCATGAAGATGAACGATGGTGCCGAACCCAAGCCCATGAAGATGGAAAGCTGCTCGGAGGTTCCGTGAAGGTTGCTGTTCATGAAGTAAGCTCCTGCCGCATTGCCGATAGACATCATGGCGAAGGCGGTGATGAAGAAAAAGGCTATGATACGCAAAGGACGGTTGTGGAAAAATTCCATCCAAAGGTCGCTTATCTTCACATTGGCACTCTCCTCGGCATTCATTACCACACGCTCCTTACACTGTGAGAAACAGAAGAGGAGCAACAACAAACCAATGACGGCATAGATGGTCATGGTGGTAAACCAAGCTACCGGATCCTTAGGCAAACCATCCGACTGCTGGTCGGTAAAGTATGCGATGAGCAACGGAAGGCCTGAGCCTACAGCCAAACCGCCACAGTTTGCCATAAACATACGAACTGACGTCAATACCGTGATTTCATCGGTATCACGAGTCAGCGATGAGTTCAAGGCTCCATAAGGTACATTGATAAATGTATAGAGCAATGTCATGGCAATGTATGTGATATAGGCATAGAGCAGGGATGGTGCAAAGCCATTCCAGAAGCAGAGGATGGCAAAGCCCGAAAGTGGGATTCCTACGAATACAAGATAAGAGCGATACTTACCCAACTTAGGATTGTGCTTATCTATAAGGGCACCTACAATAGGGTCCCAAATCACATTTGCAACATTTCCTACCGTAAACATCACGGAAACGTCAACTGCATCGAGTCCATAGATATCGGTATAGAAGAACAACAAGTACATACATGTTGTCTGGAAGATGAGGTTTTGTGCCAAGTCACCAGAACCGAATCCGATGCGCTGCAACCAACTCAATTTGTAGAATCCCTGGGATTCCTGTGAATTCTTTTCCATATCTTTATTCTTTTATTTCAATTTTTCTGCGGCAAACTTACCCATAGCTTCATATCCCTTAGGGTTGAGATGCAACCAGTCGTCTGAATATTCAGCCTTCAGGCGCTGAGGGTCTTTCGGGTCGCGGGTTAATTCATCGAAATCGATGACCTCATCAAAGGCACCGCTCTTTCTAATCCATTCGTTCACGGTTTGGCGCATTGCCTCATGCCAGAAGGAATACCAGCCGTTGCCCTTGGTTGGGGTGATCGTTCCGCCATATACCTTGATGCCTTTAGCCTTGGCTTTTGCTATCAGCACCTTGTAGCAAGCTATCAGGGTATCTGTTACATGTTCATAATTTCCTCCGCAGCAACCGATATCGTTGGTTCCTTCGAAGATAATGAGCTTATCCACACCTGTCTGTCCCAGGATGTCACGGTCGAAACGCTTCATGGCTGGTTCGCTCAATCCGCCTTGTACCACACAGTTGCCACCGATACCGAGATTCAATACACCGTATGGCCTCTCTGCATTCAGGGCATCCGAGAGGAAATCGGTCCATCGGTTCTGATGGTTGGTGGTACTTCCACGGCCATCGGTAATAGAGTTTCCGAGGATAGCCACCACAGGGGTAGTCTTATCGGTCTTCACATCAATGGCTGAAAGATTATACCAGTGGTCAGCCTTCTCCTGCTTATCGAAAGCAACATCCGTTGGCTTCACCGCCTTGCCCTTCACATTACTAACAATATAAGATGTGGTACGTGATCCGCGATGAGATGTTGCATTCACAGGAGTCTGCGTGCCATAATCGATGGTAATCGTAAGGCGCTGACCACTCTTCAAGGCATACTTCAAATCATCAGAGAAGATAGCCTTTCCAGGAGCAATGGTCACATTCTTCTTACCTCTGAATTTAAGATACTTCACAGTCTTGGTCTGAATTCCCCAGTTACTAGGAACATCGGTATCTGCAATATACACCGATTTGATTTCCACCGGTTCCTTGCTCTGCTCATTGCTGAGCTTCACTCTGAGTTCCTCTCCGCCAAAGGAAACATGAACCACCTGTCGGCAAGAGTGGTTGCTCAAGCTTTTCTTAGGCATATCGCCTTTTCCTGTCCACTCTACGGCAGTAGCCCAAGATCCTTTCCATACCTTCTGGGCAAGTGTCACAGAGCTGGATGCAGCCAGTGCAAGTGCCAGAGAAAAGATTTTTATTGTTTGCTTATTCATTGTTGTTACTTTGTTTTTAAGTGATGACATTGTTACTTTGACGATGCAAATTTACGAAATTTTATCTATAAAACACCTTCCACGAGTTACTATAACATTTCTACACGTATCAAAAACAGAAATAAAACGAAAATGACAAGGAAACAAAAGAATACGTTACACCAGAAAAAGTCAGGATTTGCTGATTTCAGTGTTTTTTGCTAATTTTGCAGTAGAAATAAGCTAAGATAAAGAATAGATTATGAATTATAACATCAAGAAATGCCTGATGGCAGGATGCATGATGCTGGCTTCGCTGCACGCATCTGCACAGAACGACGGGTCTGGTTTATGGCTGGGAAAGGCGTACGCCAACTCCTGCCAGGTAAAAACAAATGCCGATGACAACGCTACGATACGTATCGCAAGTCAGGAGCTTGCCAACCATTGGCGTGGCAAGAGCGCCGAACTGAAGATAGACAAGGCGCTGAATCTGGGCGAAGGTTACAACATCTATGCCCGTCCTGCCCACCAGGGCGACAATATCGAGTATGAGGCTACCATCACCGCCAGCAATCCTATCGGTTTGCTCTATGGTGCCTACGAGCTGATTCG
>JAIINY010000202.1:0-5659 GCA_022741625.1 Prevotella sp.
CGATGATAGAGGATGTGGTGGATAAATACAAGGCGAAATCGGCGAAACCAATCCATATCATCACCCGGTTTGGAGCCACCTCTGCCCTAGCCGATGAGGAATATCTGAAGGAGGTGATCAGCAATCTGGTGGATAACGCCACCAAGTACTCGAAGGAGGAAATCAACATTGAGATTTCCACCCTGGAGGATGACAGAAACGTGTATATCAAGGTTTTCGATGAGGGTATCGGCATAGCCAAGAGCGAACTGAAGACCATCTTCAACCGCTTTGAGCGCGCCGCTGAGCACGAAAAGGATGCCCGCAAGACCCGTGGCGGCTTCGGCATCGGTCTGAACTACGTGCTACAGGTAATCAACGCCCATGGCGGCAAGATAAGTGTGAAGAGCGAGAAAGACAAGTGGTCGGAGTTCACCATCTCGCTGCCGAAATAATCAGACAGCAGCTTATCTGTGGCTTATCTGTTGTATTCACCCTATATTTCTTCTCTTAAACTTAATTCCAGAAACTTATCGCAGAGCTGATATCCCCCCTCATCCTGCGTGATAAAATCTCTTTCGAGCAAGGTCTTCACGGCACCCTGCACGGTACTGGCACCCAGACGATATTTATGCAAGAACTCCTGCGACATCAGCGAGGAAGGACTTCCCTCCCTGGCAATGGCTATGAGCACCTGCTTCTGCTTGCTGGTAAGCTGGAACAGCAGAGCCTGATAGGCAAAACGATGCTGCGAAAGAATGCTCTCTATGCAATATTCCACATCCTCTTTTCCCAGAACCCTGGAATCTGAAATCGAAGTATAGAGCATGTTGAGCACATACTGAATATACCAGGTAATACCATCAAAACGATGATAAAGATAGGAGAACGCTTCCGCAGAAATCTCCTTGTTGATCTTAGACAGATGATGGTTGGCAAACTCCAGATAGGTCTGTTCGTTGATAGCCTCCAATCCCATGATGCTCGAACTGTGATAGAAAGGACGTGACCTGGAAGTAAACATCAGTGCCATCATGTGGCGCTTGGAACCAGAGAAGATGAAGTTAGCGTTATGACAGTTCTGGATGCGCTTGCGCAAAGTAGCCTCTACCGTTTTCTCTGGATAACCGGCAATAGTCTGGAATTCATCAATAGCAATTAGGCAAGGTTTATCTGCCTGGGAAAGATAGGCAAAGATCTCCTCCAGCGTAATATCAGGCGACTGAATATCTCCGATACCCACGCTCCATTCCGGATTTCCATTGATATCGAAAGAAATGGTAGATTTCAGCGACTGAAGCATATTCAGAAAGAACTCCCACACCTTTCTGCCCTTGGGTTTCAAGGCAGCAAGAATCCCCTTGCCCAAAGCATAAACAAACTCCCCGAGATTTTTGGTATCGTAAATATCAATATATATGCAATGATACTGCTCCCGGATTTCCTTCTGATAGAAACAATGATAAATCAATCCCGACTTTCCTAATCGTCGTGGTGCTATCAATGCCACATTGCATCGGTTGGTTAGATGCCGTGTAAGCAAGGCGGTTTCTTCTATCCTGTCGCAGAAGAAATCTGGGGATAAATACCCTTCTATGAGAAACGGATTGGTCTGTACCATAAGCATTTACTGAATTATGAATTTTACGTAACGAAGATTTCATAATCTCCGGATGCAAAGATACATATTATATTTGAAACCCGCAAGTTATTTGTGCAGCTTTTACAGATTTTTAAGAGCAACTTTCCACCCATTTCTAAAAAAAAGCAATACCTTTGCTGCAGAATAAGATATTCAAACATAAATAAATAGGAATAAAGATGGACTTAAAAGGAATCTACACAGCCGATGCCAATCGCTATGGCGATGCAGAGGCACTTTACAAGAGATAAACCATGGGCAGACTGATGAAGGATGATTTCCAGTCTTATCGCGACGAACTCTTCATCTCTACCAAGGCGGGATACGATATGTGGGAAGGTCCTTACGGCAACTGGGGCTCTCGCAAGTATCTGATGGCGAGCCTCGACCAGAGTCTCAAGCGCATGAATCTGGACTATGTGGATCTCTTCTACAGTCATCGCTACGACCCGAATACCCCACTCGAGGAAACCCTCCAGGCTATGGTAGATATCGTGAAGCAGGGCAAGGCGCTCTATCTCGGCATCAGCCGATGGCCACTGGAAGCCCTGAAGTTCGCAGATAAATACCTGAAGGAGCGCGACTGTCCGCTGCTCATCTTCCAGGACAGACTCAACATGCTCGACCGTACGCCGCAGGAGAACGGAACCCTCGACTATTGCCACGAAAACGGCATAGGATTCATCTCCTTCTCTCCCCTCGCCCAAGGTCTCCTTACCGACCGCTATCTCAACGGCATCCCAGCCGATAGCCGCATGGCAAAGGAGCACTTTCTGAAGCACAGCGCCCTGACTCCAGAACTCCTGGAGCAGTTGAAGCAATGGAATGCAGAAGCCGGCGAACGAGGCGAAACCCTCGCCGAGATGGCACTGGCGTGGATTCTGCACCAGAAAGGCGTAACCAGCGTACTGGTAGGTGCCAGCTCTACAGCCCAACTGGAAAAGAACATGAAATGCGTTCATGCCAAGGCATTCTAGAAATAGATAGTAGCCAGCTAAAATATCAGGTTTGAGTGGCTACTCTTTTTGTTTTTATACCTTATTATATATCTTTATGCGCCTTTTAGTATGATTTTTCAAAGAAAAGCAGTACCTTTGTACCCAAAAATAAGAATTTGCATTCATGAATACAAAGATAAACGAATTTGAGGTGATGGCACCTGTGGGCTCGCGCGAGTCTTTGGCTGCCGCTATTCAGGCTGGTGCCGACTCCGTATATTTCGGAATCGGCAAGTTGAACATGCGTTCACATTCTGCCAATCATTTTACTATCGACGACCTGCGTGAGATTGCTGCCACCTGCAACGAGCATGGCATCAAGACTTACCTCACCGTCAACACAGTGATTTACGACAACGACATCCCTACGATGAAGGAAATCATTGATGCTGCCAAGGAGGCAGGCATCTCTGCCGTCATCGCCAGCGATGTGGCTGTGATGAGCTATTGCAATGAAGTAGGAGAGGAAGTGCACCTTTCCACACAGTTAAATATCTCAAACACAGAGGCTTTGAAGTTTTATGCACGCTTTGCGGATGTTTCCGTTCTGGCACGTGAATTAAACATGGACCAGGTGAAGCATATCCACGAGCAGATAGAGAAGCAGAACATCTGCGGCCCTATGGGCAAGCAGATCCGCATCGAAATGTTCTGCCATGGCGCCCTGTGCATGGCTGTATCGGGCAAATGCTATATGAGCCTTGCCAATGCCAACCGCTCTGCTAACCGTGGCGAATGCGTTCAGATTTGCCGCCGCAGCTATACCGTTACGGATAACGAAACCGGCAACCAGCTGGAAATAGACAACAAGTATGTAATGAGTCCGAAGGACTTGAAGACCATCCGCTTCATCGACCGCATGATGGATGCCGGTGTACGCGTCTTCAAGATTGAGGGTCGTGCCCGTGGACCTGAATACGTATATACCGTAGTGAAGTGCTACAAGGAGGCGATAGCCGCCGTATTGGATGGTACCTTTACCGAAGAGAAGAAGGATACCTGGGATGAGAGACTTGCCACCGTATTCAACCGCGGTTTCTGGGATGGTTACTACCAGGGTCAGACCCTCGGCGAGTGGAACAAGCACTATGGTTCTGTGGCTACCGAGAAGAAGGTGCTCGTGGGCAAGGTGATGAAATACTTCTCCAAGCTCGGTGTGGCTGAGGTTGCTGTGGAAGCTACTACCTTCAATCAGGGCGATAAACTTCTGATTACAGGAAATACTACAGGTGTGATGTATCTCAAAGCCGATGAGATCCGTTATGATTTGAAACCAATTGAGACAGCCAAGCAGGGCTGGAGAGTATCTATCCCTGTGCCGGATAAGGTGCGCCCTAACGATAAGCTCTATAAGTTGATTACAGTAAACGAAATTAAAGAAATAAAATAATGGCAACAATTAATGAATTGCAGGATGAAGTGGTAGAGGAGTTCCAGGACTTCTCCGACTGGATGGATAAGTATCAGATGCTCATTGATTTGGGCAACGAGTTGGCTCCTCTCGATGAGAAATACAAGAACGAGCAGAACCTTATTGACGGCTGCCAGAGCCGCGTATGGTTGCAGTGCGACTACGAGGATGGCAAGCTCGTATTTACAGCCGATAGCGATGCTCTCATCGTAAAGGGAATCATCGCCCTCCTGATTCGTGTGTTGAGCGGTCATACGCCAACAGAGATTATGGATACCGACCTCTATTTCGTAGAGAAGATTGGCTTGAAAGATCACCTGAGTCCTACCCGCAGTAACGGTCTGCTGGCGATGATCAAGCAGATTCGCATGTATGCCCTGGCCTATAAGACCAAAGAGGCAGAGGCATAAATATACACAAAAGAGTAGGGGGATATTCCCCTTCATTTCAGAATAACTATGCGTAAATTAAGAACGATAGAGATGAATCGCCTCACGCTGGAGGAATTCAAGGAGGCAGAGAAGCTTCCATTGATAGTAGTCCTGGATGATGTGCGATCATTATATAATGTAGGAAGCGTGTTCCGCTCCTGCGATGCCTTCCGAGTAGAGGCGGTGTATCTTTGCGGTATCACCGCCACTCCTCCCAATACCGAAATCCACAAGACGGCATTGGGCGGCGAGGACAGCGTGGATTGGGAATACTTCAAAACTACCGAAGAGGCTGTAGAAAAGCTGAAGCAGAAAGGCTACTTTGTGTATAGCATCGAGCAGGTAGAGGGTTCTACCAAGCTTCAGAACCTACCCGAGGCTCATGAGGAGCTTTTCAAACAGGAGAAAGAATCCGAAAAGCAGGAGAAAGAATCCGAAAAACAGGGAAAGGAATCCGAAAAGCAGGAGAATTCTTCCCTCCCTAAAGGCTACGCCGTTATCTTCGGCAACGAGGTGAAAGGTGTGAAGCAGAACATCGTGGATATGAGCGATGGCTGCCTGGAGATTCCACAGTTTGGCACCAAGCATTCCTTGAATGTCAGTGTAACAGCCGGCATCGTGGTCTGGGAATTCGCTAAACTTCTGAAGTTATAAACAAAACTTTCATAAATAAACTCCACACGCCTTGAAAGGGCAGAAGCTTTAAAGTACTAAATAATACAATAATCCCCGATAAAGCAGCCAGGCTCTATCGGGGATTTTCTTATTTCAGATATTCTCCAAAATCTGTCAATCTCATATCACCCTTCTTCAGGAAGGTATCGTGCATGGCAAGGGCGGCACGCATACTCTGTGGCTCGTGTCCCTTCTCGGCAAACTTCAGATACTCACGGAGCATAGGGCGATAATCCGGATGCGCACAGTTTTCGATAATCTCTTTGGCACGGCGCAATGGGCCTTTGCCACGGAGATCGGCTACTCCCTGCTCGGTAACGATAACATCCACATCGTGCTCGGTACTATCCACGTGACTGCACATAGGAACGATGGCAGAAATGCAACCATTCTTGGTGGTACTCTGGGTGGTGAAGATAGAGATGAAACCATTGCGCTCGTAATCGCAGGAACCACCGATACCATTCATCAGCTTGCTGCCGCAGATATGGCTGGAGTTCTCATTGCCGTAGATATCGCACTC
>JAIINY010000203.1:0-5655 GCA_022741625.1 Prevotella sp.
TGAGCAGCTGAAGGAGGAATATCCATTAGCCACGATTCATGGTCATAATGAATTTGCCAACAAGGCTTGTCCCTGCTTTGATGTGAAGAAGGAGTGGGGGCTAACAGATAGGGAACGCACTGCGTTCCCTATTTATACTTATTTCCCGATGCACTATACGTAACCAACTGAATATCAGTTATTTATATAGTGTTGAGCCATATGAAAGCCGGGCTAAAATGTAAGGTTTTTCATCTCCTTAATTATCTGATATTCAGTGCTTTTTAGTCCTACTTTCCTACTTTTTTCAAGTATCTTTTTAAGCCCTTTCTACGCCTTTCACTTTCCCACGCAAATAATGAATGTCATTGATTCTCAATCGGTTAAAAGTTAACGCGCTATTTGTGAGCCGCTTTCCTTTTGAATGAAAAGAATGTTGATTATCAGCTACTTACGATTTTCGCATTTTCACTTGGTTTCACTTGATTTCATTCATTTTGTATGTCACTTATCTTTACAAACCCCCATTTTTAGGGGTTGAAGATTTAACATATTTAACCTTTGTAAGCACTCAAAATCTGCATTTTCGTGCTAAAACGTGGTTTTTTATCATTTTTGAGAGGTCGGCTTTTATCTGAATAAATCTGCCATCGTCAGCTGGCATTGGATGTCATCAGAATAGCCGCCCGGCGCAAGTCCATAGGAGGTGATCATCGTGATGAGTACCGTTTTCTCGGTGCCTGTTTCCCTGATGAAGGTCTCCCTTCGGTTGCGGATGCGGTTGTCCTCTTCTTCTGTAATAACGTAAGGGGTGTTGGATTATTGCATCGTCTTGATAAGTGATAAAACCAATATATTCTGACATGTATCTTTCTTTTATAGCTATAGAGTATTGCCCAAAAGGGCAACTATCCTAAAAAATGGGATAGTTCAAACAGGAGGAAGCTATAGTATTAAACATACCTCGTTGTTTAATCATTTCGATTTTAATATCGATATGAATCTCACTTCATCTCTTTGGGTCTGCATTTCCATAATGCCATAGGGTGACTTGTTATTCGTTCAACGATTGAACTTTCATTAAATAGAATATCTGGTCTATATTCTCTCTGATTGAAGTGTTCAATAAACTTTCTTTCGTCTTCTGTGAAAGATAGAAAAGAACCAAGAAAACTAAGTACTTGTTCTTTTACTGCGTTAAAGTCAAATTTTTCTTTTCTGCTTAATACAGGGAGTAGATGGGCACGAACTTGCGAGAAGGAAAGTTTTTCTATGTGCTTGATGTTTTTGATATCAAGTGTAACCTCCTCAGCTTTGCAACTGGAACCGACAGCCAAGTAGAAAACGAGAATTTTACGGAGAAGAGCTCTTTCTTCCATTGTTTCAAATAGATTCGCCTGTATCATACCATACACGTCATAAATGTCTCGTACAGCAGCTCTACTGATAAGTGCGTTGAGCTTGCTGGCAAAGAGTTCCATTGGTGCGAGGGCACAAACCCTTATATCTCCAAGAAAGTCGATACTGATTGTACGTTCTTCCATTGGCAGTACGTGGCAACGGTCGCTATAATTAATTTCTATTTTAATGTTGTCCGGATTTCCTCCTGCGTTTATATATCCAAATACCCACGAGTCCAGTGTATGTGGACTTTTAGAGCCAGGCTTTAGAACATATCCCTCGTTGGACATATAAGCAAGAATCTCGTCATTTATATTTTTTCTTGCTTTAATCATTTCTTCTCTACTGCAATTCTTGGCAAAATCTAAGTCGATGTCAACAGATAGTCGTGGCATCTGAAAAACGGTGAGATTGATAGCTGTTCCGCCTTTTAATACAAGTGAATCGTGTAGAAATTCATTCTGGTTGAAATATTGTAAAATTTCTGAAAGACGCATTACCTTTTCGAGATTGTCACGGACAAATCCCTTCTCTTTGGCTATTTTTTCTAAATATATCTTGTTATATGAGTTCATTTTCAATAGTTTTTTCAATTACACAATCTTCTGGTACATAAAGCTTCCATCGACATAAATAGGTGTCAGAATCGCCTGTGGAGGTTAGGCGTTTGGTGTGCAAGGCACCTTTCGAGCGGCACATTTCTATGAATTGGTCGCTTATGTGATGATGCTCTTTGCTATGCTCCAGGATGAATCCTACCTTTTGATAGAGGAATGCTTTATTGTACAATGCCAGATACTTTTCGAGTTTGGGCTCATCAAGCAGTGATATTCCTTCCATGCAATGAAGCAATTCCTCAATGCCTCCAGCACGTTCTATACGGTCGCAGCAGTCTATGATTGTTCGTTCCAAATCAGTTACACGTACATAAGGATTTCCCTTGGGAGTTATAACGCCATTTTCCGCAGTTGGTTCAAAAGGAGCTGCACAGTACACAAAGTCTATTCCTTCAAAAGCAAAATCTTTGAAACGGCTTTTGCTGCCAACATAGGCATTGTAGAAAGGTTGGTGAGCAACTCCATGTAATTCAAGGGCTGTGTGCCAACCAACATATGAAGACTCTGAAATCTTAGAACTCAACTCGAACTTGTCACACATTGGAGCATCTGTCGATGGATCAATAGTGACGTACATGTTTCGCCTAATCGGTTTCAGAACCTTCTGAGATTGCCATCGGGATATGGCCGTGGATGTTCCTGCATGAGACAATTTCATCTCACGCATCACATCTTCAAAGTTGAAGATCCTAATCTTGTATAAAGGCGTAAAAGTTGCCATTTTTGCATCGAGGTATTTATATATGAATAACTTTGTGCAAAAATAGCAACTTTTCTTCAAATATCCAAATGTTTAGGCAAGAAAAACAAATAATTATACTATTTTTAGAATTGATAGACGAATGATGCAACCTTGCCCCATTTCGTATAACTATTCTTGCATTTCAGCAAGGAAAAATAGATTCTCCCAAAATCCTTGACTATATGTTATAAACAAGTTTATTTCGGCATATATACATATATGGTTTTCTTAAACTTGTAAACTTCCTGGTTTGAGTGGTTAAAAATCGGTAGAGGTTTACTATTTGAGTTTGAAAGAACATGTATATATACATGGGTAAACTTAAACCTGTATGCTGTATGCGCCGTAAGCTATGCCTTGGCTGCTCTTTAGCCGGTTCAGGACTTTGCCTTCTTCTCCTTACTGAAATTTCGTAGTCCTTCTCTGCAGTTTCGCTTGTTGCCAAGAGATATTGGTTGAGCTTGCCTCTTGTCTCAGGCATCATGCTTCTCTGGTTAGCTTCCATCTACAGACAGATGCTTACCCTTGTCAGTCGTAGGTCTGATTGTTCTTTCCTTAACTTAGCCATATTCATGATGAAGTGTGAGTTTTCCTGCCAGTCTCTTGGACTTATAAGCCGTATTGCGCAACCAGTTTGCTTGAACAACATCGAGGAGGATGCAGCTTTCCTTTACCCAACCAACTGCAGATATTTTCTACTCATCCTTTTCATTCATATTTTTGGACGAAGCATCCACACTTACTTTTTCCGCTGCAAAGTTAGTGCAAGCCACATTTCTGCAAGTACCAGGTGCCTTATTCTCTGAATTTTTTCAAAAACTTTTCCGTCTGCTGCTCATCCAAAAAACTTTTCCTGCCCAAGGGTGAAATAATTCGATAATTCCTTGCTTCCTATGTTTTCCTTGCCAACTCTGATAGCACCGTAAAAAATAAATGTTTCACTTCTAAAAATATTGAATTATGAAAAAGATGGAAAATTCTTTCGCAGTAACTGGTTTCGTAGGTAAGGATGCAAGCATCCATCAGTTTACAACCGCAAGTGTAGCTCGCTTCTCACTGGCCATCAGCCGCAATGAGAAGAATGGCGATGAAAACTCACGCACTTCTGCCTTCAGGAATGTAGAGGCTTGGCGCAAGAACGAGAATACCGCTTCATTCGACCGCCTGATCAAGGGAGCACTCCTCACTGTAGAGGGCTACTTCAAGCCAGAGGAATGGCAGGATGCCGAGGAAGTCAAGCACAACCGAGTGATTCTCGTTGCCACCAAGTTCTACGAAGCTGTAGAGAAGGAGAACGCTCCTGACTCTCAGCAGGGCAAGACCCAGAAGGATAAGTAAATCCTTCGCCCTCATAAAAGAGCGGCCTTCGGGTCGCTTTTTTGTGCTTATACTTCTATGTCATTTTAATCATTCTGCTTCATTTTAATACCCTATTAAAACGATGCAAAAATATCAATAATAAACTGATATTCAATAGTCTTACGGGTTTTATGCTTCTACTTTTCCTTGCTGAAAGGATTGTCCTGTTATAGGAGGATTTCATTCATCGACTTCTGGGAATCGGTAAGAATTCTGTTGCGAAGGTAACGGTTCTGCCTTATCTTTACAAGGTCAGGGCGCTGCTTTGCTGAAAAATCTCCACGCCATTCGGGTAGTATTTTGCAGACAAAACCTTGTATGGATAGCCATAACACCTTCTGAATGCAACATAATTTTTAACCATCCCTAAGTAGTTGATCTACGAAAGGGAGATAAAATCAGATGGCATTATGACAACAATGAAATAAATTCTCAGCCGACTTACCCAGGCAGTGAGCGACACAGACAAGGAACTCTTCAATGAGCAGGAGTTGAACCAGTTTGCTTCATTCTATCTTGACAAGTGGGATGAAAACACAAGCGAGGACGTGGTGGCAGAGTCTTTCGTGGACTATTGGTGGAATACCGACAGGGCTTGCAGACGATGCTCGGAATGTGGCAAGCTGATGCGTGAGGGCTATTGCGCAGACATGGGAGTAGCCTACTATTGCAGCAAGGAATGTCTGCATAGCGACTTCACGGATGAGGAATGGGCAGAGGAATGTGAATCCAACGACCAGAGTTATTATACAGAATGGTAATCAAATAAATAGACAAGACAATGGCAAATCAAGCAACAACGACCTACAAGGTCACAGGAACCAAAAAGGCAGTAAGCAACCTTTGGAACACCCTTCTGCGTATGGAGGTGAACAGCAGGAACATCTGGCTGGATGACCTCGCCAAGCACTATGGAATCGACTATCAGAAGAAGCACATCAGTGTGCGTGGTCACATCTATTGGGCAGAGTATGAGGAGGATGAAGACACCAGTCTGCTTTCCTTCGAGACCGAAACTGCCTGGGATGCTTGCAATGACCTCTTCTTTGAGATAAACCGACTTCTTGATGATGAGTTGAGCATTTCCTACAGATGCTGCGAGTGCGGATGTGAGGTCTATTACACCCATGATGAAGGCAATTACTTTCCCGAAGAATGCTGCGTCAGCGCATCCGGCGAACCATTCGAGGATTGTAGTGATGATGTTTACGGCACTATCGGAGAAGCCATCAGGGAATGGACTTCCAAGACCGGCATTGAGCAGGGAGAGCGAACCGATGAGCAGATGATGGACTTCATCAATGAATATGAGTATGAGGACGATGACACCTATTTCTACATCCGCACCTTCACTTTTGAATAAATGCCCCCTCAAATCCTGACGTTTCTCCTGACACTTTGGGTTGTTAGGGGAAACGTGGAGGAACTCTCGCCAGATACCCGTACCTTTGTACACGTTAATACATGTAGCCACGTACACGTGGAGCCATGTACACATGAATACGTTAATACATATATACAAAAGATTTTATATTATGTCATTGAAAATCATCACAT
>JAIINY010000204.1:0-5646 GCA_022741625.1 Prevotella sp.
TAATTGTATATTCTATCTTGTACCATATTCTTGAATGCTTTATAAATACGGATGTTATTTGTCAAAATCTATTCCTGTCAATTTCGATAATCTGGATTTAATGGCTCCCCTATTTCTAAGAAATATGTTCATTAGTTCGTTAACAGATTTTCCTTCTTTATATAGTGTCACCAGTTTATTGTCGTCAATTTCTGTCCAAGGCTTATAAGCGTTGGGATAGACTGCCTTCTGTTGTTCCATATACGATGGATGATTTGTGTTCTGTTGTTCTATATACGATTGATGATCTGTGTTTGAACAGGAATCATTTATACCAAAAATCTCCATCAAATCCTTTATGACTCTTTCCTGGTTTTCTTGAACTGTGTCAGGAGTCCATGCATTCGGATATGTTTTGTATATTTTTTGAGAACTAGCAAAAGAACCTATATTCTTCTCGAAATATCTTTTTAGCTTCTCCTGATAATCCAAGTTACCTAAAGAAGAATTCTTTCGACGACCAATCAGGCATAAATTTCCGATTCTATGCGTATAATAGTCTCTCTGTTCTTCATTAAAATCCTTTATCCACTGACTTGTTGCTTTAGGATTTTGTGGAAGAATATGCTCAATTGATGTAGTCCCGAAATCTTTCCATTCGGACTTATCCTTGTATTTGTATTCAAGCAGCATCAGAAGTGCATAAGTATATCGTCTGCCGTATATCTCAGATTGAATGTTAGCTATGAAAACTTGTTCATTAAATGAATAATAATCATGAGCTTCCAGCACATCAGATGTATTGCATGCTTCTTCTATCAAATTAATGATATTATTCAAGTTGTCAATACGATACGATGGGGTTTTACCACATACTGCATCTGCAATATTTTTGCATGCCACCTTCTTTGTAAATTCAAGAAGTCCATCGTTTCCAAATTTTCTTCCATATGCCAAAATTACAGGAATCCAATCTGTTGAAGGCATACACTCATTGAGTGTTCTTATCAACGTACAATACTCTGAATCTTCATTGCCTGCCAAATTTATCAGTTTGTTATAATCTTCGTATGCTTTAAAAACATAGTTGAAGAATTCTTTTCCCTGTTTAATTTTCCCAGCTTTGAAAACTTGCTTGTCATATTCATCGAGCAGATTCATTTTTTGTCGCTTTTTGAGCAACATGGTTCGTACATACGCAAGGAAACGGTCAAAATCATTTCCTAAATCTTCCTGCATATTTTCCCATTCACGTGCATACTCATTCATTTCACCATCATCCTCAATTTTTTCAAGATTAGATGATTTCAATATGTCTGCATTACTTAATTTTTGACCACGGTCATTCATGACAGAAAATAGGCGAAATGCATCCTCTAATGAATCTGCTGATATATATATCATAACAACATTGTTGAGAATGAAAGTTAGAAAAGCATCTAAATCTATTTCTTCATGAGTTGTAAAATATTCATTGTAACAAACCAATGCATTACACATCCTTTGAATAGAAGTACTTTCTTTCTTATCATTGGCCTTCTTTACAATTTCATCCCAATGTTGCGTAATACTGCCAGGTGTCATTAAGTATTCCTCTATGAATTTCTTCACATTACCACGTATTTCATATGAAAGACGTATTCGCTCCGGAATCTGCTTAATCTTATTTGCCTTTTGGAATATCAAATCAACACAGGTTTCCTTGACATCGCAAGAAGAATTGGCATAGTCACGCAAAAACACAAATAAGAGGAACAGGGTAGTGATACGCTGCTGTCCATCAAGCAGATCATTGTTATTATCTTTACTTTGAATGATGTATGATCCTAAAAAGTATTCTTCTTTAGCATGCTCTATATAATTAGACGCAAAATCGTCCAACATATCATTCACATTATCGCTTTCCCAAACGTAATGTCTCTGATATGAAGGAACAGTGTACCATTCCGCGAAAACCTGAGCAATAGTTTGCTTTCCAAATCCTATTTCTTTATTTCCAGATTTCATAATTCAATTTGATTTTGGATTATTTCTTTCTAATTTCTTCTTCCAATTCATTGATGCTTGGCAATTTCTCATTGAAATTGTTTGGAAGAATTTGTATTCCCTCATAAGCTGTAATAGCTATTGGCTGATTATACCCTTCCAGGCAATATTGCGCAAAAAGGTTGTTAACATGCTGCACAAGGGCATTCTTGAGATTTTCCTCATCGAAAGATTCTTTTAGTTTTAAAAAGGAAAAATTCAAAGGGTCATTTATGAGTTCTCTTGCTAAATCTCCAGTAGGATGAGGCATTGTTTGAGGAAAGTTGTTCACAGCTTTTCCTTGTCGTTCATATAACCCGTTATTTTTCCCTTTATCGCCAATCATATTCAGCAAAGTAGCCCTGGACCAACAGTTCTCTAATATTTTTGATGCGTAGAATATGGCTTTTTCAGGAGCATCTTCTAAGTAGTCAATAATTACTTTGTGATGACCCCATGGAATGGAAAAGATGTTCAATGGCATCGTCTGTGTTTCTGTTGGTACAGAATGCAATGGCTTAGAAATTTCCCCAGCTTGGGGAAATTTCTTAAATATTTGACTATAGAGTTTATAAAATCTTTTACAATAATATAAAGAGCCAGGTGTAAGTCCTGCTACTCCTGGTAAAGCTACACGAAGGTCTTTGCTTAGTATTTGTATGGCAGAACTGCCATATTTGCTCTCGAATTCACGTTCGCAGATGTCTCGACCTAAGCTCCAATAAAATTCTAACTTGTCGGAGTTAACATGTATTGCAGCTTTTAACTGTTGCTTTTTGAATCGTTTTTCTATATCGCTAACCCATTGTTTATAGTCTGGGTCTGTTATTGCTGACGTCATTGTCTTTTTCATATTCTTCTAATTAATTTGCTGTTGCGGATATTACACGTCGCCCACTATTTTATTTTCTGTAAAATATCACCGAACTTGGCGTAGTTCACTACCACGCCATCATCGAGGTCGAAGCTGATGGCTTGCTCGGCTACTACCTGCAGGCGCTCATGATATTCACGGCATTCGTCGAGTTGCTTCTGCAGCGCCTGCAGCTGCTTGGTCTCCTTGGTAGAGAGTTCGGCACGGCGAGCATCGAGCTTGTCGATTTCTGACTCCAGGTGTTCGATGTAAGGGAGGAGATACTTCGAGCGCACACGTTCTGCGGTGTAGGCATTCATGCGATGCATGTAGGCGATGACCTGGAAGGTGCCCTTCTTGGATGAGAACAGCCAGTAGATAGGGCGGTTCTGATACATCTTCTTGTGGTCTTTCCTGAAGTCCTTTACGAAGTTTTGCTCCAGTGTCTTGCCGAGGCGGTAGCGTCCGAGCATGCAACACACAGCATAGCTGATGAGTTGCTTGATAATGGCATCATCGTGCCATACGATATGTTGAGTGTTGTTATTGTCTGTCATAATTATATTCCTTTCTATAAGTTATTTTTCTCTTTTGCCAACTTTTTGACCTCGTTAATTTCACTAATCAAGCTGGCGTTTTGACCAACATTCATTTACTGCCTCTAATTGGTAGTATTTACGTTTGTCATCATCAGAGATAGCAATAAGTTGCTTATATTGATACCAATTCAATTGCGTCCGCAGTGTGGACGCAATTGGATAGATAGTATAAAACTGGCGACAACGTTCCAGTTGACGTACACCAAATCCGCTGCCATACTCAGGCTCAATCTCCTTGGCAAGGTTCTTTATAAGGTAGGTGCCATAGTCTGCACGTTCTTTCCCTTGTTGTTCCTTTTCTACTATACGCTGTCCTATAGCCCAGTACATTTGCACTCTGTGACCTTAAACATTTGTAATACTATCGTTGCAGTCTATCTGCATTTCGGTTATACATCTTATATATGCAAAAGTACAGTTTTTATTCGAAATAACATCATAAAAGTAGGAAAAATAGTATTTGATTTCCGTTAATAAAGGTTAAATGAATAGCTTTGTTATAAAAAAAGAGGGTGTGTCATCAATTCATGACACACCCTCTTTGAGAGGTTCTAGCTTTACATCCCGACTTACATACAGCTTGTCAGACCTAAAGAGGCTGCGATGGCTGTAAGGAGTGAGAGAGCAATCTTAATCACGGTTTTCCAGGTTTCACGTTTCATAGGCTATATTTTTTAGAAATTTACATTGTCGCCACTTTCGCCGTTGTCACCGGTATCGCTTCCGCCAGTCTGCGAACCGCCACCCTGGGTTCCGGTATCGCCTGTGTTGCCACCGGTAGTTCCGGTATCACCCTTGTTCTCGTCAGGGTTTTCCTGGTTGCCGCCCTCGGTGTCCTCCACATCCTTCGAATCGTTGGAAGCGATGTTCTTTACCACTTCGCCGTCGCGGTTGACGCAGGTGATGCTGATACCCGTCTTGGCAAGCTCCTGCTTGATCTCCATATTAGGGCAGAAAATCACGCGGCGCTGGGTGATGAGCTTGGTGCTCACATCCTCTACCGACTTCACTGCATTGGCACGCAGACCGAAACGCATGGTGCCCAGACCCGGAACCGCTACGGAGTGACCCTCAGTAGCCCACGCCTTGATTACCTCGCTCAGGGCAGCGTAAGCCACGTTCATCACGGCAGGAGTTAGACCGCAATGCAGGGCAGCCTGCTGGATCACCTTCTCCGGTGTGAGCTTGTTGTAGATCAGCGGCTGCATCACGTACATGTACTGGTCCTTGCCACCTTCCTTACCCAAGTAAGCAATCTTGCGCTCAATAGCTTTAACATTCATTCCCATAACTCAAAAAAAAATTTTAATTAAACATTGATTGCAGAACTTTTGTTTCTGCAAGCCATTGTGTTTCAATGACAATGCAAAGATACAAAATTTTGGGGCGGAAATCAAGAGTTGTTCGCCACTTGCAAGAAAAAACAATTATTATAGTAAGTCTATGCATCTGTGTTATCTGTGAAATCTGTGGGAAACTAGCTTGCTGCTAAGCCCTTGAGCTGATAGTTCAGCAGATGGGTGGCGCTGGATAGCATCTGGTTTGTGATATGCGCATATCGCTGCGTGGTGTTGATGTTCTGATGCCCCAGATACCTCATGATGGTATAGAGATCCGTGCCCTGTGTCAATAATAGGGTGGCGCAGGTGTGGCGCCCCGAATGGAAGGTGATATGCTTGTCGGAGATGCAGCAGTCTTCCAGCCATACTTCCAGATGCTCGCCCAGATGATGGGGCGAGAGATGGGCGAAGAAATAGGGGGTATCACTATTCTTGGCATGGAGCTCCGAGAGGATATGGTGCGCCTCTTCCGGCAGCGGAAGCCTAAGCCAGCGTTGCGTCTTCTTCATCTTCTTATATATATAATAGGTGTCATCGCGTTTTTCGATGTCATGGATGGATAGACTCAGGATATCGCTTTTCCTTAGTCCCGTGATGCAGCTTAGCAGGAATGCCTCCTTCAGCTCGGGAGTATTACAGGGTGTTTCGCTCAGCTTGATGAGTTCCTCCTGGGTCAGGGCTGTTCTTTCCTTATACTGTGCTTTGACGCGATAGGAGAGTGGCAGCCGGTCGAACGGGTTCTGATCCAGCAATCCCTGTCTCACGGCTTCTCTCAATACCGATTTCAGGATATTCACCTTCAGATGGATGGTGCTGTCGGATAGTTTTCCGGGTGCTTTCATGTTTTTAT
>JAIINY010000205.1:0-5621 GCA_022741625.1 Prevotella sp.
GCCATAGTTGATGAAGACATTCTCACCAATCTTAATGCCGTGACCATGGTCGCAGTGGAAGGGTGGGCAGATGGTGGAGGAGGCAGGAAAGCCTGGAATCAGTTCTTCCATAACCTGACGATAGTCTTCATCAAACAAGGTCATTGTCTGCAAGCGGGTGCAGAGTCGGTTGGCGTGCTCTATGCTTTTCATGCCTTGTTCATTGCTGAAATCATAGAGCTCGCCATTTCTCATTTTTTCAAATTCTGTCATCTTTATTCTCTATTGATGGATGTAATCCAGAATCTGCTCTGCATGAATCTTGGTCTTGATCTCCTTTGGAGTGAATATTTTCTCAATAATGCCTTCTTCGTTGACAAGATAGGTGGTGCGGAGGATTCCGATGGTCTTTCTGCCGCAGGTTACCTTCTCGCCCCAGCAGCCGAGTTCCTGCAAAAGGGTGGTCTCGGTATCGGCAATAAGAGGGAACTGCAGACCCTTGGTTTCTGCAAACTTCTTCTGCAGTGCCTGCTTGTCCTTGCTCACGCCGATAATCTCGTAACCGGCTGCTGCCAGTTCCTCCTTATGAGCCTGCAGAGAGCAGGCCTCGGCAGTGCATCCGCTGGTGTTAGCCTTCGGATAACTGTAGAGCACTATCTTGCGACCACGATAGTCGCTTGCCTTGATTTCACGTCCGTCCTGGTCAATGCCAAGAATCTCTGGTATTTTATCTCCTACATTCATAATTATATATTATTTAAAAGTTATACTATTCTTCTATCTATTATTTCTTCCTTTTCACCCCTCTTACTGCCTCACTTTCCAATGGATTCTCGGGCCAGAAGTGCTTGGGGTAGCGGCGCTTCAGCTCCTTGCGCACCTCGAAGTAGGTGGATTGCCAGAAACTGGCGAGGTCCTGTGTAAGCTGAACGGGCTTGAAACCTGGAGAGAGCAGCTCCAGCAACAGAGGCTGCCTGCCATCATCAACAGCTGGCGTCTGAGTCATTCCGAAGCACTCCTGCAGTCGGACACTGAGGATGGGTGCCTCGGCTCCCTGGCGATAGTCGATGCGGATATGACTGCCCGATGGAACCACGATGTGGGTGGGTGCGAGGCGGTCTATTTCCTGCTGCTGCTCGTATGGAATCTGTGCCCAGAGGATTTCCGGGAGATTGAGCTTCCTGAGTTCGGCAGTGCTCGTCTTGAGCTTTCCGCCCTGGTCCAGATAGAAGGGCAACCATTCGGCGGCTGTCTCCATCAGGTGCGTGGTGGACAGATCGGGCAACTCCATTTCCGGGTGCCACGCTCTTACCTGCGCCACTCTCCGCTGCAACCGCTGAACGTCTTCGTTCCAATCCAGCATGCTGAGTCCTTCCTTCCGGATGGCGGTGCAGAGGATATGGATAATCTGCTGTTTGTCGGCATCCTGGAGTGGTTTGCTATCTACCACCAGGGTTCCGATGCGTCGCTCTCTCTGCATCCTGATTATTCCCGCCTTACTGTCCCACGAGATGTTGTCGAACTCGTGGGTAGGGAGGTCGATGATGTTTACGGGAGCCGAGAGAAACACCCTGCCTGCCTTTCCTGAAGATGGAAGTGGGGTGAAAGCATTCGTGCCCGACGGCTGAGCAGATACATTGAGCGAGGCGATGGCGAGCCATTGCTGCGCCGACATTGCATCGCTTGAATCGATGAAGAGCGTCTTACCGTTCGACATTCTGAAATGTCCGATATTATCGATGGCCATAGCGATGCGCTCTGGATAGGCTAGGGCTATCAGTCTGCCCACTTCCTCTGCATCCACTGGCTCATTGTCTTCCTTCACCTTGAGCATCTTGCGGTATTCCTGGGCTATCTGGGCAATGCGTGCCCATCTGCCCAGACTGTTTTTCTGTCGCTGCGAACGGAGGATGGAGAGGCGCAGCGCCATATCCGAATCCTCTGAATCGCTCATCGGGTCTTTCTCTTCCAGCAGGGCGGCAACGTCGCAGGCTAGAGCTTTGAGTGAAGAAGATTCTGAACTCATCATCATCTTGGCGATGCGTGGATGACAAGGCACTGTTGCCATCTTCCTGCCCAATGGGGTGATGCTGCCATCTGGTTCTATCGCTGCAAGAGAAAGAAGCAATTCCTTGGCATTGAGTAGGTTACTGCCTGGTGGCGGAGTAAGCCAGAGCAGCGACTGGGGATTGTTCTCGCCAAAGGCTGCAATGTCGAGCACCATCGATGTAAGGTCAGCTTCCTCTATCTCCGGTCGGCGCTGGTCTTCCATCAGATGTTCCGAGGTCTGAGTCCACAACCGGTAGCAGATTCCTTCAGCCACTCGTCCGGCTCGTCCTTTTCTCTGGGTTGCCATATCCTTGCTGATGGTAACGGTTTCCAGGTGGCTCAATCCCGTTCGGGCGTCGTAAACCAGTTTTCGGCAAAGTCCGGAATCCACCACGATCCTCACACCTTCGATGGTAAGTGAGGTTTCTGCAATAGGCGTGGCGAGCACGATTTTCCTTTCTCCCTCACAGGATGGGGCGATGGCGAGGCGCTGCTTCTCGGGTGGAAGATTGCCGTAGAGAGGATAAACCTGCGGAACGGTAAGTTCAGCTGAAGCCCTGCTGAGGCTTGCATCCAATATCTCCTTGCATTTCAGAATCTCCGACTGTCCAGGAAGGAAAGCCAGAATATCACCATCGTGCTTATCTGCAGCCTTGAGGATGGTAGCCGCCACCTCTTTATATATATCGTATCGCGCAATATCGGTCTCAGAATAAATGGTCTCTACGGGGAACATCCGTCCTTCGCTCTCTATCAATGGTGCCTGAAGAGCCTCGCAGATGGCGGAAGCATCGATGGTAGCCGACATGATGATGATCTTCAAATCTGGTCGGATGATTTCCTGGGCCTGTCGGGTGAGGGCAAGTGCCAGGTCGGAGTTGATGCTTCGCTCGTGAAACTCATCGAAGATGACGGCGCTCACTCCTTCGAGCGTGGCATCATGGATGAGCATTCGGGTAAGTATTCCCTCGGTGAGCACCTCGATGCGGGTTTCTGAAGAAACTTTGTTCTCGAAGCGTACCCGGTAACCCACCGTCTTGCCCACGGGTTCGCCCAAGATGCTTGCCATTCGTTCAGCTATCTGACGGGCAGCAAGGCGGCGTGGTTCCAGCATCAGAATCCTGCCCTGTGGGGTAGCCTCGAGGAGGGTGAGTGGAAGCACGGTGGATTTTCCGGCTCCCGGCGGAGCAGTGACAACAAGGTTTGCCGACTCCTTCAGGGTGCTGTTGATGGTGTCGGCTATCTGGAATGCTGGCAGATGACCAGCCTGCTGTTGGATTCTATCGTAATTCATACTGCAAAGATACACATTTTTTTTGTGATGGGCAAATGATTAGAAAGGTAATGCATGAGAATGGCGAATCTTGTAGATTTTTTCCCTTATCTGGTTCCATTTGGCAAGGACCAGATAGCCAGATACGACTGCCAGATAGAGAAGCATCAACTGAAGGAGTGACAGATGAAGATGGTCTATGCTGGCACCCGGCAACAGACTGGTAAGCCGGAAGGCGGCATGGGTGGCTTGGGTAATGCTGGCAAGTACTGCTGCTATATGTTGCATCAGCCAGATGCCGACGGAGGCAAGGCTGGAAATGTAGGTAAGGGGAGAAAGCAGCAGGAGTAGGGCACAAAGATAGAGGATGAGGGTGGCTGCCGGGATGGCGATGAAGCTGGTGAGCAGGGAGTAGCAGGATATTCTGCCGAAATAATAGACGATGAGCGGAAGCGTACCTATCTGTGCCGCCAGGGATACGCTGAATAGTCCCCAGAGGCTACGGATAATCTTGCCGTGGGACTTGAGCAGGTCGAAGAGTGGGGGATAGAACATAAGGATGGAAGCCACGGCGAGAAAGGACATCTGGAAACTGATGTCGAAAAGATGGAAGGGATTCAGAAACAGCATGATAACATAGGCTAGCGCCAGGGTGTTGAGCGAAAGGTCGGGGCGCAGGGATAACAGGCAGAAACTGTAGATGCTGAGCATAGAGGCTGATCTGACGGCACTAGGGGGAAAGCCGATAAAGACGACATACGCCCATACGGCAACGAGGGACAAGGCAATGGTGGGTATGGAACGGCGCTTTCCGCCCAGAAGAATCACGAAGAGCTGGAAGATAATGCCTATGTGCAAGCCGCTAACTGCCAGTATATGACTTGTGCCGGAGATGGAAAAGCTCTCCTTGGTTTCCCGGTCGAGTGAACCCTTATCGCCCATCGCCATCGCAGAAATCACGGCGAAATCCTGTCCGTCGATATGATAAGTATGCAGCTGCTGTTCCAGCTGCTGGCGGAAGGAACGGCTTGCCAGGATGGTGCGGTCGATGGGGGAGAGTGACTGGTAGGTCATGATGCTGCCAGGTGCTTTCGTCTTATCGATATGATGGGAGGTGATGAAACCGCCCAGACAGAACAGGCAGAGCGACAGAAGGAAGCTCTGAAGAAGGACCAGCTGCTTGATTTTTCTGAAGAAGAGCCGGGAAAGCTGACGGTTTTCATTGAGTACATAGCAGCAGCCGGCTAAGGCTATGCCAATGATGGCTGCAATGAGCCAATAGCGCGTGGAAAAGTAATCATAGCTGTATCTGGCTGTGATGATGCTGAGTGATAGTATGAGGCTGAAGAACATCAGCGGAGTGACTGGGAGTCTTTTATTTCTGTCCATTTTAGCCGTGTTTTCAGGTTCGTTTAAAAAAGAGAAGCCCGACAAAAGGTTGGGATAGTCCAACTCTCTTATCGGGCTTCTCATATATATAATAATGTATAAGCCTGCCTGGAAGCAGGAATATATTATTTCGGGAGATTACTCTCTCTGGAGATTATTTGCCGAATCCGAAGATACGCTTGATGAATTTCTTCACTGCATTTTCGTTCTTCTGTGGATTGACAACAGGAGCATACTTGCGAGGACCGGAATTCTCAGTTCCCTTCTTCTGCTGGTTCTGCTGAGCGCCACCCTGCTTCTTCTGGGCTACGCCTCTGCCTCGGCCATTGCTTCCAGGACGAACGTTGTTCTCATTGCCTGGGCGCTGATTGCCGTTAGACTGCTGATTGTCCTGCTGGTTGCCGTTCTCGTTGTTGCGCTGCTTATTGTTGTTGCGCTGCTTATTGTTGCGGCGCTTGTTGTTATTGCGGTTCTTCTGCTCGCCGTTGTGCTGCTCAGCGTTTCTCTGTTCATTGTTCTTGAACTCACCATTCTTCTGTGCATCATTCTCGTGATTCTTCTGTGCACCATTCTCTCCATTGTTCTGAGGAGTCTTTTCCTGACGCTCGTTTGGCTTGTTTGGCTTGCGCTTGTGTGAAGTCTGGTCGCGGTCTTTCTGTCTGCGGCTCTTGGCGCTGGTCTTGCTCTTGCCCTCGCCGTTGCTGTTATTGTTGCCGCCGCGGTTGCCGTTGCGGTTGTTTCCGCCCTGTTTTCCGCCCTTGCCCTTTCGACCATTGTTGCGTTTCGAAGGCTTGTTGAGCTTGATGTATTCAGGACCTTCGCCGCAATCTTCCGGCAGAGGCATCTTCTCTACCACCTTCTCCAGGAACTTCTCAATCTGCTGGAACCAGTACTGGTCTTCCTCGTTGACGAAGGTGATGGCTCTACCATC